>NZ_JAQOSR010000004.1:0-120000 GCF_046718885.1 Bradyrhizobium sp. UFLA01-814
AGCGATCCGATCTCACCAAACAGCTCTTGTGCCACGGGGGCCGTCCACATATGGGTCCTGGCTTTCGCCAGGACGACGCATCGGGAGGCTCGCAGGCTCGTTCAGCCCGCCGATCTGCACCAGCGCCAAAAACAAAAACGCCCCCGAGACGGGGGCGTTTTGCGTGTGATCGCCGGGGCGATTGCGAAGCGGACTTTAGTCCTTCTTGAGGAAGCCCGAAAACTTCTTCTGGAAGCGCGAGACGCGGCCGCCGCGGTCCATCAGCTGCTGGGTGCCGCCGGTCCAGGCCGGGTGCGACTTGGGGTCGATGTCGAGGTTCAGCGTGTCGCCTTCCTTGCCCCAGGTCGAGCGGGTCAGGTACTCGGTGCCGTCGGTCATGACGACCTTAATCGTATGATAATTCGGATGAATATCGGCTTTCATGACAGTTCCTTCGGCGCGCCGGCGCCCGTCTCAAGATGTCTGGAATACGGGATTTGCGCGGGTCTATAACCCATGGAGCCCGCCAAAACAAGCCAAGAAAGGGCCTAAGCCCATCACCGGATTGGGACTTTACCGGATTTGCCAGCCGGGGGTCGGCGGGCCTATGTGGAGGGCGATAGAACCGGTCTAGATTGATGAGCGTAGCCGAACAGCTTGAGACCCCGCGTGGCGCCCCGCAGCCTCCGCGCGACGCGTTGCTCGATGAGGAAGCCTTCATCGAGAGCCAGATCACGGAGCCGGCGAAGAGCCGCGCCCGGTTGCGGCCGTTGCTTGCGCTCGCGCCCTATGTGGCGCGCTACAAGGGCCGGGCGATCCTCGCGCTGATCTCGCTGACGATCGCCGCGATCACCACGCTGATCGTGCCGGTCGCGGTGCGGCGGATGATCGACATGGGCTTCACGCCCGAAGGCATCGCGATGATCAACAGCTATTTCAGCGTGATGATCGCGGTCGTCGCGGTGCTCGCCTGCGCCAGCGCCTCGCGCTATTACCTCGTGATGACGATCGGCGAACGCATCGTCGCCGATCTCCGGCGCGACGTGTTCGCGCATCTGATTTCGCTGTCGCCCTCGTTCTTCGATTCCGCACGAAGCGGCGAATTGGTGTCGCGGCTCACCGCCGATACCACGCAGATCAAGTCCGCGGTCGGCGCGTCGGTGTCGATCGCGCTGCGCAATCTGATGCTGTTCTTCGGCGCCGCCGCGATGATGGTGATCACCAGCCCGCGGCTGTCCGGCTTCGTGTTGCTCGCGATCCCGATCATCGTGATTCCGCTGGTGGCGTTCGGCCGCTGGGTGCGGCGACTGTCGCGCACCGCCCAGGACACGCTGGCCGATGCCAGCGCCTATGCCTCGGAGCTGGTCAATGCGATCCGCACCGTGCAGGCCTATACCGGCGAGCGGCTCGCCAGGACGCGTTTTGCCGGCGAGGTCGAGCAGGCCTATCAAGCCGCGCGCAGCTCGACCAAGGCGCGCGCGGTGCTGACGCTGATCGTCATCTTCATCGTGTTCGCCAGCGTCGTCGTGATCCTCTGGGTCGGCTCGCACGACGTGCTGGTCGGAACCATCAGTCCGGGCCGGCTCGGCCAGTTCATTCTCTATACGGCGTTCGCCGCGAGCGGCCTCGGCCAGCTCAGCGAGGTCTGGGGCGAGGTCTCGGCCGCATCGGGCGCCGCCGAGCGGCTGTTCGAGATCTTGCGCGTCAGGCCGCAGATCGCGGCGCCCGCATCGCCGCGCGCGCTGCCGCAGCCGGCGCGCGGCGATGTCGGCTTCGATAATGTCAGCTTCGCTTATCCGACCCGGCCCAATGCGCTCGCGGTCGACGGCGTGTCGCTGGCGGTGCGATCGGGTGAAAAGGTCGCGATCGTCGGTCCGTCCGGCGCCGGCAAGAGCACGCTGTTCCATCTGCTGCTGCGCTTCTACGATCCGACGTCCGGCACGATCTCGCTCGACGGCGTTCCGATCCGGCAGGCCGATCCGGCCGAGGTGCGCGCGCGCATCGCGCTGGTGCCGCAGGATTCCGTGGTGTTCGCCGCAAGCGCCCGCGAGAACATCCGGTTCGGCCGGCCCGATGCTTCCGATGCCGAGGTCGAGCGCGCCGCCGATCTCGCCCATGCCACCGAATTCCTGCGCCGCCTGCCCGAAGGCTTCGACGCCCAGCTCGGCGAGCGCGGCGTGACGCTGTCCGGCGGCCAGCGCCAGCGCATCGCGATCGCGCGCGCGATCCTTCGCGATGCGCCGCTGCTGCTGCTCGACGAGGCGACCTCGGCGCTCGACGCCGAGAGCGAGACGCTGGTGCAGACCGCGCTGGAGGAACTGATGCGCCACCGCACCACGCTGGTGATCGCGCATCGGCTGGCGACCGTCTTGTCCTGCGACCGCATCCTGGTGATGGACCAGGGCAGGATCGTCGAGCAGGGCACCCACGCCGAGCTGGTCGCCGCGGGCGGCCTCTACGCCCGGCTGGCGCGGCTGCAGTTCGAGGGGATCTGAGCGAATTGAGCCTCGGCGCGTTCCGCCTATGCGATTCCTATACGATCGGGCGCGCGCGCCCCTCGAAAACCTATTCCCGCGCAACGATAGTCGTGCCGCGCCTGACCTCCCTCGACAGCCGAAGGAAGTCGGGCGCGCGGGGTGTTCGACTGATGCGCGAGAATGCGACCGAACCGGAGAGCAAGCTGCTCTGTGCCTGGCAGCTTGCCGTGCTGCGCTTCGCAGTGACGCTCGACGACGACGATCGGATGCACGCGCTCGGTGTGGCCGGCGAGGTCGACCGGCTGGGCGGCGCGGCCGATGACGCCTTCCACTTCTTCCGCAGGACGACCGCGGAGCTGTGCGCGGCGATCTCCGGTCAAAGCGCGGATCAGGATTCCGTCATCCGGCGGTTCCTGGCGCAGATCGACAATGTCAGGCTCAAGCGCGCGGTCGAGGCGGCGATCGCCAAGGATCGCACGCCGCCGAAACTCGTGGCGAGCCGCGTGAAGCCCGGCCCCGATCTCTGGCGCGGGCTGGCGCCGCGGCGTGCAACCGGAACGTAGGAAGGGCCTCACTCTGCAATCGCCATCACGGCGCGGCGGATATTCCGTCACAGCATGTCGCCACAACCCTGGCCGGCTTGCTGCGATCAGTGCGATGCGCTTCTCTGTGCTCGACAAGAGACCGGTCGGTTTCGGAATGCGGGGAGTGGCGAGATGGTTGGCTTGGTGATCAGCGGTGGCCGGGTGGTGGATCCGGCCAGCGGGATGGACGCGATCGGCGATGTGGCTGTGGTCGACGGCAAGATCGCCGCGGTCGGCAGCGGCCTCGGCGGCGCCGAGCGGCAGATCGACGCGACCGGGCTCGTGGTGGCGCCGGGTTTCATTGACCTGCACGCGCATGGCCAGACCATTCCGGCCGACCGCATGCAGGCGTTCGACGGGGTGACGACCTCGCTCGACCTCGAGGCCGGCGTGCTGCCGGTCGCGTCCTGGTACAAGCGCCAGGCCGAGAAGGGCAGGGTGCTGAACTACGGCGCCGCCGCCAACTGGGCCTTCGCGCGCATCGGTGCGATGACCGGTTCGAATTCGGAAAGCTCGCTGGAATCGTTTGGGGCCGCGATGCGCGATCGCCGCTGGATCGAAAACGTCGCGACCGAAGGCGAGGTCGGCGGCATCCTCGACCGCCTCGCCATCGGCCTGAACGAGGGCGGTATCGGCATCGGCATTCTCAACGCCTATGCGCCGGGCGCCGGCGTGCAGGAATTGACCGCGGTGTGCCAGCTCGCGGCGGACCATGCAGTGCCGACCTTCACCCACGTCGCCTACATGTCGCGGATCGATCCCGAGAGCGCGGCGGAAGCCTATATCCGCCTGATCGGCTATGCCGGCGCCACCGGCGCGCATATGCACATCTGCCATTTCAACTCGTCGAGCAAGACGGATATCGAACGCTGTGTTGCGCTGATCGCGAAGGCGCAGGCGCAGGGCCTGCCGATCACGGTGGAGGCCTATCCCTACGGCACCGGCTCGACCGTGCTGGCGGCGACCTTCTTCAGCGATCCGAAATTCGAGGAGCGCAACGGCCTCGGTTATGATTCGGTGCAGCGCGTGACCGACGGTCACCGTTTCGGCAGCCGCGAGGAACTGCTGGCGGCACAGGCCGAAGAGCCCTCGACCTTGGTGCTGTGGCACGTGCTCGACATCGAGAACAACGCGCATCATCGCGATCTGCTCGACATGGCGGTGCTGTATCCGGGCGGCGCGATCGCCTCCGACGCGATGCCGTGGACGCTGTCCGACGGCCGCCCCTACACCGGCGACGCCTGGCCGCTGCCCGACGATGCCACCTCGCATCCGCGCTCGGCGGGCTGCTTCACCCGCTTCATCCGCGAATGGGTGCGCGAGCGCAAGAAGGTGTCGCTGCTTGAGGGCATCCGCAAATGCGCGCTGATCCCGGCCGAGATCCTGTCGGCGAGCACGCCGGCGATGCGGGCCAAGGGCAGGCTGCAGGTCGGCGCCGACGCCGATGTCGTGGTGTTCGACTTCGAGACGCTGAGCGACCGCGCGACCTTCTCCGCGATGAATCGTCCGGCGGAGGGCGTGCGGCATCTCGTGGTCAGCGGCCAGCCGCTGATCAGCGATGGGGTGCTCGATGTCGCGGCGCGTCCCGGCCGGCCGGTGCGCCGGCCCGTCACCGGAGGCTGAAGTGCCGGTCCCGATCCTGCTGGTCGCGGGCTTCCTCGGGGCGGGCAAGACCACGGTCGTCAACCATCTGCTGGCGCATGCGCAAGGGCGGCGCATCGCCGCTGTGGTCAACGATTTCGGTGCGATCAATATCGACGCGGAACTGATCGCGGGCGCCGGCGACGGCGTGGTCAGCCTGAGCAATGGCTGCATCTGCTGCACGCTGGAGGGCGACCTGCTGCGCACGCTCGCCACGCTGCTGCGGCGTGATCCGCGTTCCGAATTCATCGTGATCGAGACCAGCGGGATCGCCGATCCCGCCGACATCGTGCGCAACCTGATGGATCCCGTGATCTGGAAGGAGGCGCCGCTGGAGACCGTGCTGTGCGTGGTCGACGCGACGCAGCCTGCGGCGATGCTGAACGATGCGCTGCTCCGCTCGCAGCTGCGGGCGGCGGACGTGGTGGCGCTGAGCAAGGTCGATCTGGCCGATGCCGCCGCGTGCGCCGCGATCCGCGACGCCGTGCGCGCGGTGCGTCCGGCGGCCGTGGTGGTCGATGCGTTGCATGGCGAGGTGCCGGCCGCGCTGCTGTTTCCGGCGGATCTCGATCACCTGCCGGCGCCGCGCGAGACCGCGCCGCGACGGCCGGCGTCCGACCGGTTCGAGACGCTGAGCTGGACCTCGGAGCGGCCGGTGCTGCTGCCGCGCTTGCAGCAGGCGATCGGCAAGCTGGCGCCGAAGCTGGCGCGGGCGAAGGGATTGTTCGAGACGGTGGAGCAGCCCGGCCGGCTGACGGTGTTTCAATTGGCCGGCGGCCGCGCGACCTTGGCCACGGGCGGCGTGCCGGTACCCGGCGTGCCATGCACGCGAATCGTGTTCATCGCTGAGATGGGTGTTCTGTCGCGGGCGGAGATTGATGACGTGATGCAGGGATGTGTCGAAGCCAAGTGATGCGAACCTACGTTTCCCGTCATCCTGAGGTGCGAGCGAAGCGAGCCTCGAAGGGTGCACGGCCCCGCTGGTGGCCGTCGATCCTTCGAGACGCCGCTGCGCGGCTCCTCAGGATGACGGGATTAGAGGGAGCTCCGCGTCAGCCGCAGCAGATGTCGCTGTGTCGTCGCCGCAGCAGCATCTCGCAAAGCATGTGTGCGACAATCGCATCGAATTGACAGCCTTGCCGGCACCACCTATCGTTTTTGCCGACGGTTCCCTTCGGGGATCAAAAGGGAATGCGGTGCGAGGGTAACCCCAATGCCGCAGCTGTCCCCGCAACTGTAAACGGCGAGCCTTTCGTCAATTTGCCACTGGGCTATCAGGCCCGGGAAGGCGTCGACAGGCGATGACCCGTGAGCCAGGAGACCTGCCGTCAGTCGTGGTCACACGCGAGCACATCGGGCGGGGGCGTCCTGGTGGGATCGGAGCACTGCCTTTTGGGCAATGCGCCAGTCCGCGTTCGCGGTGACGTGCCACGTTACCGCGAGTCCTTTCATGTCTCCGTCCTCTCCCGTTGCGCGCAAATGGCGCCTCGGTCTCGTCTGCTCCCTGTCATCGCTGCTGCTGCCGGCCGAAGGCTCGGCACAAACACCGCCACCAACCAGGCTCGATCCGATCGAGGTCGCGCCTTCCGCTGCGGCAAGGCCGAAGCCTGCGGCGCGCAGCCGTGACATGGCCGCCGCGGCGCGGCCACGGCCGAGGCCCGCGACGGCCGCACCAGCCGGCAACACGCCGCGCGCCGCGGCGTCAGGCGTATCGGGGGCGGTATCGCCGACGCTCAATGCCACCACGCAGGGCGGCACCGGTAGTCGTCTCAATCTGACGCCGCTGCAGACGCCCGCCAGCGTCGAGATCATCACGGCGCAGACCATCGCTGAGCGCGGCCAGCATAATGTGGTCGATGCCGTCACCCAGGACGCGGCCGGCTTCATCGCAACGCCGGCGCCCGGCAATGGCGGCCTGTCGTTCAGCACCCGCGGCTTTGCCGGCAGCAACTCGGTGATGACGCTGTACGACGGCACGCGCTTCTATATCGGCTCCGGCACGCTGACGTTTCCCTACGACACCTGGTCGACTCAACGTATCGAAGTGCTGCGCGGCCCGGCCTCGGTGCTTTACGGCGAAGGCGCGATCGGCGGCGTCATCAATGTGATCCCGAAGAAGCCGCAGAGCACGCCCTATAACGAGGCCGAGGTCTCGCTCGACAGCAACATGACCCGGCGGCTCTCGGTGGACAGCACCGGTCCGATCAATCCCAATGTGTCGTACCGCGTCAACGCCACCGGCAACATGTCGGACGGCTGGGTCGATCGCGACAAGACCTCGAATGCGGTGGTCTCCGCGGCCGTGCGGGTGCAGGCGTCGGACAATCTCGCCTTCACGCTGTCGGAGGACTACGGCGACCGCAGCCCGTCACGCTATTTCGGCACGCCGCTGATCAACGGCTCGATCCAGGACGCGCTGCGCTTCAAGAACTACAACGCATTGGACAGCGCGATCCGCTATCAGGACAGCTGGACCCGGTTCAAGACCGAGTGGGACGTCGCCGACGGCATCAAGGTCAACAACACGCTGTATTACCTGACCAGCGAGCGGCACTGGCGTGACATCGAGAACTACACCTGGAATCCGAAGACCCAACTGATCGATCGCACGAGCTATATCGAGATCTTCCACGACCAGAAGCAGCTCGGCAACCGGATGGATACGACCTTCAGCGGTCACGTGTTCGGACTTGCGAACCAGTTCGTCGCCGGGTTCGACGTCAACCGGATCGACTTCACCCATACCAACAATTCGCCCTTTGGCGGTGCGTCGTCGGTCAATCCATACGTGTTCGATCCGGGATCGTTCTTCGCGACGACGACGGCGACCACGCCGGGCTTCAACGCGATTGTCAATCAATACGCGCTGTTCGCCGAGGATCGGCTCTCGCTGACCGATCAATTGTCGCTGGTCACCGGGGTCAGGTATGACCGCCCCGAGGTGGAGCGCACCGACTACAAGACGCCGGCAAACAGTTTTGAGACGAAGCTATCGGGGACCAGCTGGCGCGCCGGCCTCGTTTACGAGCCGATCAAGAACCTCGCGTTCTATGGCCAGTACGCGGTCGGCGTCGATCCGGTCAGCAACCTGATCTCGCTGCCCGTCTCGCAAAAAACCTTCCAGCTTGCGACCGGCGAGCAGACCGAGATCGGGGTCAAGCAGGCGTTCTGGGGCGGCCGCGGCGAGTGGACGCTGGCTGCCTACGAGATCGTCAAGACCGGGCTCACGATTCCCGATCCCGGCAATCCCACCGGAGGCCTGGCATTGCAGATCGGCCAGCAATCATCGCGCGGGGTCGAAGGATCGATCGGGCTCGCCCTGAGCGACGGCTGGCGGGTCGACGCCAATCTTGCGCTGCTGCGCGCCAGATACGACAACAACAGCCAGGTGGTCGGCGGCAAGATCGTCAGCTTCAACGGCAATGTCCCGGTCAACGTGCCGCAGCAGGTCTCGAACGTCTGGCTGACGTGGGATTTCGCGCCCAACTGGTCGGTCTATGGCGGCGTGCAGATCGTCGGCGCAATGTACTCCGATCTCGCCAACACCCAGCTGCGGCCGGGCTACAACGTGGTCAATGGCGGCGTCAGGTGGAAGCCGGATGACCGCACCACGGTCGCGTTCCGCCTCTACAATCTGTTCGACAAGGTCTACGCGGTGACCTCGAACGGCACCGGGCAGTGGCTGCTCGGCATGCCGCGTACCGCCGAGTTGTCCGTCAACGTGAAGTTTTGACCATGCGCAACGCTCTGATCCGGCGCGGGCGGCGGTGGCTCTATGTCGTCCATCGCTGGATCGGCATTGCGACGTGTCTCCTGTTCGCGATGTGGTTCATCTCCGGCCTCGTCATGATGTACGTGGCCTTTCCGCGCCTCACCGACAGCGAGCGCGTCGCCGCGCTTCCTGTCGTCCTCTGGAGCAAGGTGCGGGTCACACCCGATCGCGCGATGGCGATCGCGGGCGTGGAGCGTTATCCGCGTGACCTGCGGCTCGCGATGATGGACGACACGCCCGTCTATCGCGTCACCGGGTGGAAGGGAGGGACGATCGCCATTTCGGCGACCGACGGCAGCGAGATCGACCGCATCACGCCGGACCAGGCGCTGGCCATCGCTCGCCATCATCCGCGCGCGGTGCAACCCCAATTGCTCGACACCGTGACGCGCGACCAATGGTCGGTGACGGCGCGCTTCGATCCGTTGCGGCCGCTCTATCTGATCGGCCTCGGCGACCCTGATGGCACCGAGCTCTACGTCTCCTCGCGCACCGGCGAGATCGCGCTCGACACCACGCGTCGCGAGCGCATCTGGAACTGGCTTGGTTCGATCCCGCACTGGATCTATCCGACCGTGTTGCGCAAGGACGGCCCGCTGTGGCGGGATGTGGTGCTGTGGATCTCGGGGGTCTGTCTTGTGGTCGCGGTCACCGGCTTCTGGATCGGCATTTTGCGCCTGCGGCTGACGCGCCGCTACGCGAGCGGCGCCGTCTCGCCCTATCGCGGCTGGATGGCCTGGCATCACATCGCCGGCCTGATCGGCGGCATCTGCGTCTTGACCTGGATGTTCAGCGGCTGGCTGTCGCTCAATCCCGGTGGCGCGTTCTCCGCTCGCGGCGTCACCCGCGAGATCGCGGTCGGCTATAGCGGCCATGAGACGCCCGACATCGTCGCCGCCTTCCAGTCGTCGCCATCGATGCCGGCGGTGGAGGCGCGCTTCGTCTGGATCGGCGGACACGGGGTGATGTTGCTTGACGACGGTAACGGCGGCCGCAGCATCGCCGATCCTGTGACCGGTGCGCAGATGACCCTCTCGCGCGACGAGATCATCGCTGCCGCTCGACACGCAATGCCCGGCGCTGCGATGACATCAGCGCGGCAGCTCGATGAACCCGACGCCTACTGGTACACGCTGCACCAGGCGCGCGAGCTTCCCGTCTTGCGGATCGGCTTCGACGATCCCGCCCACACCTGGCTGCACGTCTCTCCCGTCACCGGCGAGATCCTCGACCGCAGCGACGACAGCCGCCGGTCCTACCGCTGGCTGTTCAACGCGCTGCACAGCCTCGACTTCCCGCTGCTGCTACGCATCTCGCCGGCGCGCGACGTCGTGGTGTGGCTGCTATCGGCGGCTGGCACGATTATCTCGATCAGCGGGATCGTGATCGGCTGGCGCCGGTTGCGGCGGCGCAAGGTGCGAGCGAGGCCAGTGTCGGCGAGCCTCGTGCGCACGTCTACGTAAGCCGCGATTACTTGACGGTCAGATGCACGTCCGGCGCCGGCCGATCGGGGGCCCATTCCAGCGCGAACCGCTGACCGGCAATGATCTCATAGGTCGAGAGCTTGGATGCGACCGCATCGCGGAACCGGAGATAGGCATCGCGCTGCCGCCCGTTCGAGCGGGCCGCGGCCACATTGAGCCATTTGTAGGCCAGCACGAAATCCGTCGGAACGCCGTGACCCTTGTCGTACATCAGGCCGAGCTGGGCTTGCGCGAACGGGTCGCCCTGCACGGCGCCGCGATAGTAACAGTCGGCGGCGGCTGCGTAGGCCTGCGGCACGCCGAAGCCGTGCTCGTACAAGAAGCCGAGCATGCCGAGAGCGCGTGCATTGCCGCGCTCGGCGGCCGGCGCGAGTTCCCGAGCCGCCCGGACATAGTCGCCGCGATGGAAGGCGGCCGATCCGCGCGCCACGCTGTCGGCGCTCGCGACAGAGGCGGTCATCGCCCAAACCACGATCGCAAGCGAAGCAGAGAGGCCCGTCCGTCGTGCGAGAACGCGGCGCATCCTGCTGCCCGGCTCAGTGATAGCTGGTGGTGATCGGTGCATTGGTCGATGTCGTGGCGATGCTGCCGCGCAATTTCGATCGAAGCTCCTCGGCCACGGTCTGGGCGTCGGAACCGTTGCGGATGATCTGCGGGCGGATGAAGATGATCAGCTCGGTACGCTGGGTGCCGTTGCTCTGATGCCCGAAGGCGTCACCGAGGCCCGGAATCTGGTCGAGCACCGGAAGCGCATTGCGGGCGCCGCTCTGCTGTTCGCTGATCAGGCCGGCCAGCAGAACGGTCTGACCGTTGGCGACCGAGATCTGGCTCTTGACCCGCCGTTCCGAAACCGTCGGCGTCAGGTTGACGGTGCTGCTTTGGGGAACATTGCTGATCTCCTGCTCGACGTCGAGCCGCACGGTGCCGTTCACGCTGACGCGGGGCGAGACCTTCAGGATGATGCCGGTGTTGCGATAGTCGATGGTGTTGACCACCGTGTTGCTCGTGGTCAGCACCGTCGCGCTGCCGGTCGAGACCGGGACGACGTCGCCGACCTGCAAGGTCGCGACCTGGTTGTTGATCACGACCAGCGAGGGATTGGACAGCACCTTGACGCTGGTGACGGCATGCAGCGCATCCAGGATCAGGCTCGGCTGCGTCGCATTTCCGATCAGGAAGTTGAAGCCCGGGAAGCTCTGGTTGATGAAGGCATTGGTGAGCGATCCCGCGACCGAGACCGCGCCGGTGGTCGCGTCCGTGGTGGTCGCGGGCGCGGAAGTGGCCTGGGTGCCGAGGATCGAGCCGGTGTTCGGCTTCAGGCCGAGGTTCTGGCTGGTGAGATAGGTTTGCACGCCATAGGACAAGGTGTTGTTGAGCGTGACCTCGGCGATCGTCGCGTCGATCGCGACCTGGAGCTGCGGCTCGTCGATCTGCAGCAGGGTCGACTCGATGATGCGGTAGTTGGCTTGGTCGGCATAGATCAGGAGATTGTTATTCACGACATCGGGCGTGATGCGGACGTCCTGCATGACGGGCTGCCCGTTGCCGCCGCCGGCACCGCGTCCGGCATCCAGCGCGGCATTGTTGCCCTGGCCCGGATTGTTGGGATTGTTCGCTTGTCCGCCGGCGCCGAATCCCTGGCCCAGGCCCTGGCCTGTTGCGCCTGTCCCCGACGTGCCGCGGGACGCGAAGCCGCTCATGCCTGAATTCGCGCCGTTGTTGTTGTTGAGCGACAGACGGTCGGCGACGCTTGAGGTCGACGAGGTGCCGGAGCCGGGCGCGAGCTGGCTGTCGGCGCTGTCGAGCAGGTTGCCGGACGATCCGCCAAGGAACATGTCGGTCAGGACCCGCGCGATCTGGCGCGCATCGCCGTATTTGACGCGGTAGACATGGACCGAGGTGCGCGCCGTGTCGTTGCGGTCGAGGCGCTTGATCCAGGTCGCGGCCGTGTGCAGCATGTCGGGCTTCTTGGTCACCACCAGCACCGCGTTCAGGCGCGCAATCGGCATGAACTTGATGACGTTCTGGCTGAGGCCGTTCTCGCCGGAATCGACGATCTTCTCCAGCTCGGCAATAACAGGCGCGGGCGAGCCGCTCGAGATCGGGAAAATGCCGACGGATTGGCCGCGCATCCAATCGACGTCGAAACTAAGTACGGTATCGACGGCGGTGCGGCGCTCGGCGCCGGTGCCCTGGATCAGCAGCAGATTGCGCGTCGTGTCGGCGCGGACCGCGCCGGCCCGGGTGGCGAAGCTGTCGGTCAGCTTCATGAGGGTTTGGGCCGACACATATTGCAGGGGGACCACCGAGATGCCGAATCCGGGTTCGGGATTGGCCGCCGCGGCATCGACGCGGCCGCCGCCGACGGCGTCGCCGAGCGGCGTCAGGCGATAGCCCGCCGTATCCTTGAGCAGCACGACGCCGCTCAGGCGGAGTGCGTTTTCAAGCACGAAGACCATGTCGGACTTCGGCACCGGGCGGACCGAGACCAGGCTGACCGTGCCCTGCACGCGCGGGTCGATGGTGTAGCCGACATGCAGGATGTCGCCGAGCACGACCTTGGCGACGGTCGCCACCGGCGTGCTCTCGAAATTCAGATCGAAGCCGTTGCCGTTGGATGCCGGCTGCGGCCGCGCGTCGGCGACGGCCGTGACTTCGCTTCCGTCATACATCGCCGCGCGGACGCTGCCGCTCTGGCTGCCGCCCGTCGCCGCCTGTGCGTTCACCGGTTGCGGCTGGCGCTGCGCCAGATCCAGCGAGCGCACCTTGTCGGTGACGTCGAGTTGGGATGCGTCCACGCTCTCGCCGACCGTCGCGGAATTGCAGGACGCCAACAACCCCAGTGACGTCAAGGCAAAAATGGCTGCGAGGCCGCCACGGATCGTCGGGCAGCGGCCCACTGTGCCTACGCGTTGCATGAAGGCCCTTCGCTTTGACTAACTGAAATTTCGATTGCTTGCGACGATCGGTCCTACCCCGGAGGGACTCTTAGCGATCGAACATGACAGAAATAAATTGGTTACATGATTGTCGTTCGCGACCTGCCCATCGCATCGCACCTAAATAGTGCAGCCGGCGCGCTGCTTGTGTCCGCGATGCCACCCTCAAAGTTTCTTGAGCGGGACGAATGATGTGACTTCGCACAGCTGTCACACTTCGGATCGATAACCGCACAATTGCCGGGAGCCGAACACGACGGCACGCAGCGGCACTTGGCACGAACTGATCCGGGATAGTGTGGCGGGATATCGAGAATGGCCAACGACCTGTCCGTTCGGTTCGTGGATTATCTGCGTCAGAACAATCACCTGGCGCCGATCGAGGGGCCGGCTGAGCGGACCGGGCAGGGCGCCGACGTCAGGCAATTGAAGCTGTGGGAGGTCACCAGCCTCTCCCCGGCCGAATTCGCCGACGAAGCCGCGCGCTTCTTTGCGCTTCCCCGCCTGACGCTCCAGGACATGACCTCGGCCGAGCCGCTGGTCGGGTCGTTCTCGCCGCGCTTCCTGCGCGAGACCATGGTCTATCCGTGCCGGGCGGCCGACGGGACCACGGTGCTCGCGGTCGTCGATCCGACCGATCAGGCGACGCTGCGGGCCGCACAGATCGTGCTCGGCGCTGATATCGATGTGAAAGTGGCTTCGTCGGAGGACGTCGCCATCGTGCTGAACAACTCTTCCAGTGCCGAGGAGGCCGAGGCCGCCGACAGCGCGGCGGCATTGCCCCGGGAAGACGACATCGAGAGCCTGCGCGATCTCGCCAGCGGCGCGCCGGTGGTGCGCGCGGTCAACGATCTCATCGAGAAGGCGGTCGAGCTTCGCGCCAGCGACATCCATATCGAGCCGTTTTCCGCCGGCCTGATGGTGCGCTTGCGGATCGACGGTCTGCTCCGGCCGGCCGCCGCGCTGTCGGGCGTGCTGCCACAGGCGGTGGTCTCCCGCATCAAGATCATCGCCAACCTCAATATCGCCGAGCGCCGCCTGCCGCAGGACGGCGCGGCGCGGCTGCGGGCCGGTCGCACCGACATCGATATCCGCGTCGCGATCATGCCGACGCAACACGGCGAATCCTGTGTCATCCGCATCCTGCCCAAGGATCGCGGCCTGCTGGTGGTCGAAAAGCTCGGGTTCTCGGAGCCCGACGAAGCCAAGCTGCGGCGGCTCTTGAAGCTGCCGCACGGCATGGTCGTGATCACGGGACCGACCGGCAGCGGCAAGACCACGACGCTGGCGACGATCCTGTCGATCCTCAACGAGCCGAGCCGCAAGATCCTGACCATCGAGGATCCGGTCGAATACGAGCTCCCCGGCGTCAACCAGTCCCAAATCAAGCCCGCGATCGGCCTGACCTTCGCCACCGCGCTGCGGTCGTTCGTTCGCCAGGACCCTGACGTGATCATGGTCGGTGAAATCCGAGACTCGGAGACCGCTCACGTCGCGGTGCATGCGGCGCTGACCGGGCATCTGGTGTTGACGACACTGCACACCGAGATCGCGGCTGCCGCGGTGCCGCGCCTGCTCGACCTCGGGGTCGAAGGCTATCTGCTGCGTTCGGTGCTGCGCGGCGTGATTGCACAGCGTCTGGTCCGGCAACTCTGCGAGCGTTGCAAGACGGCGCGGCCGCTGGCAACAGCGGATTTCACCGAGGATCCACGGCTCGCCGCGCTCGGCTTCAAGGCCGAAGAGATCATTCAGGAGCCATGCGGTTGCGAGCGCTGCGGCGGAACCGGCTATCGCGGCCGCCTCGGCGTGTTCGAACTGCTCGAACTGTCCAATGAACTGCGCGAACTGATCGGGGAGCGAACCGACGGGCTGAAGATCGATACGATGGCGATCCGGGCGGGCATGACCACGATGCTCGACGACGGGGTCGCGAAATGCCGCGCCGGATTGACCTCGCCCGCCGAGATCCTCCGCGTCGCAACGGTGCGGTGACGCCGTGCCGAATTATCGCTATCGCGCGTTGACCCAGGCCGGCGAGATCGTGAACGGCACGATCTCCGCCCCGACCGCGGCCGAGGTGGCGCGGCGGATCGAATATCTCAAGCTGCTGCCGATCGAGACCACTGAGGACAAGCGCGCATCCGGCGCCGCCGGCGGCCGCAGCCTGTTCGGCGGGCCGAGCGCGGCCGAGGTCACCACCTTCACGCGCGATCTCGCGCTGCTGCTCAAGGCCGGTGCGCGGCTCGACGATGCCCTGGAACTGCTGTCCGGCGACGCCGACGTCGGCCGGATGCGTCCGGTGGTGGCGAAAATTCGCGCCGCCCTCCTCACCGGCGAGAGCTTTGCCGACGCGGTCGCCGATCATCCAACCCTGTTCCAGCCGATGTACATCGCCCTGGTCCGGGTCGGAGAAATCTCCGGCACGCTCGATTCGGTGCTGGAGATGCTGGGGACCGAGCGCGCGCGTTCCGAACAGATGCGGCGCAAGCTGACCGACGCCATGCAGTATCCGGCCTTCGTGCTGGTCGCGGCGTCCGGCGTGATGCTGTTCTTCTTGCTGTTCGTGCTGCCGCAATTCTCGACCGTGCTCGGCGATTTCGGCGGCAAGTCGGACACGGCACTCGCCAGCTTCATCGCGGTGTCGGATTTCCTGCGCGCCAACGCCACCGCGGCAAGCCTGATCAGTGCGGCGACGATTGCGCTCGCGTGGTGGCTGCTGCGGCAGGCGGGCGTGCGCGCCGCCCTGGTCAACGCCATCTCGCGTGTGCCGGGTATCAGCAGCGCCTTCCAGTTCTATCGCGCCAGCCTGTTCTGCCGCAATCTCGGCGTCCTGCTCGGCAGCGGCGTCAACCTCACCGCGGCGTTGCGCATCCTGGTCGACATCATGTCAGTGACCGGAAGCGAGGCGAACTGGACCGCCGCCGCCGACCGCGTCCGCCATGGCGGCAAATTATCGGAAGCACTCGCTGTGGCGGACAGCCTGCCGCCGATGGCGGTCCGCATGCTGCGGCTCGGTGAAGAGACCGGGCAGCTGCCGGTGCTGGCCAGGCGGGTCGCGGAATTCTACGAAGCAAAATTGCAGCGCAGCCTGGACCGGGTCGTCGGCATCGTCGGTCCGCTGGCGATCATCACGATCAGCACCGTCGTCGGTGGACTGATCGTGTCGGTCATGACGGCGCTGCTCTCGGTCACGCAGCTAGTCGGTTAGAGCAGGGGTCATCGGCCATGATATCGCGCAACACCATCATAAAGGCATTCGCCACGCGAGCGGAACGCGCCCGCACACCGTCGCAAAGCCAGCGGCGTTCGGGGCAGGAGGGCTTCACGCTGGTCGAGATGCTCGTGGTGATCGCGATCATCGGCCTGATCATGGGGCTGATCGGCCCGCGCGTGCTCAACTATCTCAGCGAATCCAAGGTCAAGACCGCGCGCATTCAGCTGCAGAGCTTCTCCAGCGCGCTCGACCTGTTCTATCTCGACGCCGGACGCTTCCCGTCCACGGCGGAGGGGCTTGCCGCGCTGGTCCGGCGCACGCCGGGGGTCGCGGCCTGGAATGGCCCGTATCTGAAGGGCGGCAACGTGCCGAACGATCCCTGGAACCACCCTTATCTCTATCGCTCGCCCGGCGAGCACGGGCCGTATGACATCGTCTCCTACGGCTCCGATGGTCAGGAGGGCGGCAGCGGCACCTCCGCCGACATCTCGCTCGAGAAGACCACCGCGGCCAACAACGACCAGTAAGGATGCACGGCAAGCATGAATGACGCGACGCAGCGCGGTTTCACCCTGCTCGAGATGGTGTGCGTGCTCGCCATCATCGCGCTGCTGGCGGCCGTGTTGCTTCCGTTCATTCCGCACCAGACCTCGCGATCGCGCCTGCAGGCCTATGCGCTGCAGACCGCGACGCTGCTGAAGGCCGATCGGAATGCGGCGATCGAGCGCAGCACCAGCGTTGCGACGCTGGTCGATGCACCGAGCCGGGTGATCCACTCCGGCGCGTCGCGCATGACGGTGCGGATCCCCGAGGACGTGCGGTTCGATGCCGTGCTGCCGCAGAGCTGTCAGCGCCGCGCCGCACTGTCGACCATCCGCTTCTTCGCCAATGGCGGTTCCTGCGGCGGCTCCATCGCGCTGACGCGGCTCGATGCGGGATATGAGGTCCGCGTCAACTGGCTTACCGGAAGGGTTGAAATCGTTGCTCGCGACGTCGCCGCCAACTGACCGCGCTGATGCGGGGTTCACCATCATCGAGGTGCTGGTGGCGCTGGCGCTGGTGGCCGTCTCGATCGTTGCGATCGGCGCCGTCATGGGCGTCAAGACGCGCGGCGTGCGAGCGCTGGAGCAGCACGTGGCGCTGATGCAGGCGGTGCGCACCTTGATGACGGTCGGAATTCCGCCCCGCGCGGAATTGCAGTCGGGCACCTCGACAGGGCAGGCGGAGGGCTATCGCTGGACCATCGACGTCGCTCCGCTCGGTGGCGACTGGAAGGTGCCCGAGGGTAACAACGTGCCCTGGGCTCCGGAGCTGGTGCGGATCCGCGTCAAATCTCCGGGCGGCGCGCTGTCCGACATTCGCACCGTGCGCCTGATGCCGAGGTCGTCGGAATGACCCGGGCATGGGCAGACCAGCGAACGGGCGAGCGCGGCTTCACGCTGATCGAGACCATTGTCGCGCTGGCGCTGATGGGGCTGTTGCTGTCGGCGCTCGCCAGCATCACGGCGCAATGGCTGCCGAGCTGGAACAGGGGCCTCGACCGGATCCAGCGCAGCGAACTGATCGGGATCGCGCTGGAGCGGATCGGCGCCGATCTTGCCGCCGCGGAATTCGTTGCTGCCAACCGCGACAGCCACAAGCCGCTGTTCGACGGATCGGAACTGTCCGTGATGTTCGTGCGCACGTCGGTGGGACCGAATGCCGGGCCGGGGCTTGACGTGGTGCGTCTTGGCGAGGTCAGGGATCGCGGCGAGTTCGTCACGGTTCGCACGCAGACGCGCTTCACGCCGCTGGCCGACGGGGTGTCGCTGTCGGAGCAGGTCCATCTCGGCAGCCCGGTGGTGCTGCTGCGCGCGCCCTATCGGCTGTCCTTCGCCTATGCCGGTGCTGACCGGGCCTGGAAGAGCGCGTGGAAGGACGCCGACAGGCTGCCGGCGATGATCCGGCTGACCGTGCGCGATGCGGCGAGCCAGCGCGTCCTGTCGGTGTCGACCATCGCGCCGGTCCATGTCCAGATTCCGAGCGACTGCACCAAGCCGGACGGCAATTGCGGCGATAAGCAGGGTTCCGGCAGTGCTACCGATCAGGGGAAGACGTGATGCGCGCGTCCGGCAAAATCGGCCGATCGCCGGCCAATCGCGGCTTCGTCATCGTTGCCGTGCTCTGGATCCTGCTGGCGCTGTCGTCGCTGGCGATCATCTTCTCGGCCTATCTGGCCGCGTCGGCGCGCGCGCTGGCGGCCAGCGACCTGTCGCTGCAGACCGAGGCGCTGGTGTCGGCCGGGCTCGAGCTCACCGCCTATCAGATGACGCTGACGGACGACAAGACGAGGCCGCAGTACGGGACGTTTCAGTTCGGGCTGGACGATGCCAGCGTCGGCGTCACCTTCACGTCGGAGGCCGGCCGCCTGGATCTGAATTACGCATCGAAGGAGATGCTGACCGGCCTGTTCGTCGTGCTCGGCGCCAGGAAGGACGCCGCCAGCGAATACGCCGACCGGATCGTCGGCTGGCGAACCCGGCCCGCGCCGGGCAGCGAGAATGTGGAGGCGGCGCGCTACAACGCGCTTGGCTATTCGCCGCGGCAGGGGCTGTTCACCCATGTCAACGAGCTGGCGCTGGTCGCCGGCATCCCCGAAGCGTTTGTCGATCGCGTGTTGCCGTTCGTGACGGTGTTCAACGGCGGTCCGGATGTTGATCCGACCATTGCCGCGCCGGAAGTCGCTCTCGCCGTCGATAAGGCATCGGGGAAGGACCAGGACGGCTTCGGGGCGCGCCCGGCTTCGCCGAATGGAATCGCTGCCGGGACGCAGGCCCCAAACCAGCAAAGCGCGGCATCGACGGCGCAGAGCCCGTGCTACCGGATCGCAATCTCGATCCGCTTCCGCAATGGTCACCGCACCACATCCGAGGCGGTGATCGCACTCGGCGACAAGGTCGAGCCTTATCGGGTGTTGTCCTGGCAAAACGATGTCGAGCCGCGAAACCCGGTTCTGCTGCGCAAGAGAGGATGATGGCAATGCTTGCCGAAGCACGGCAATGGTTCGAGCAATGGATCGGCGCGGTCGCGACCGCCGTCGACGGCGTCGCCGGCAGGTTCATGCGCCGGCGCAGCATCGAGCTCGACGAGAATGACGACGGCACGTTCACCGCCCGCCTCGCGGTCTCGAAGGACGGCTCGCCTTCGATGCCGGTTTCGTTCCGGCTCGATCACGACGCGCCGCAGCCTCCGCTGCCGGCCGACTGGAAGACCGCGTTCGACGGCAGCCGCGTCGAGGTGCGTTTGCGATCGGATCAGATCGTCAGCCGCGTGCTCGATTTCCCGAGCCAGGCAAGCGACTTCCTCGACGGCATGATCCGCGCGCAGGTCGACCGGCTGACACCATGGAGCGCCGCCGATGCCGTCTTTGGCTGGAGTTCGCCGCAGCCGATCGCCAATGACCGTATTGAAGTGGCGTTCGGCGCGACCGCAGCGACGAAGGTCGATCCGCTGATCCGGATGGCGAGGATGCTCGGCGCCGCCTCCGTTGCGGTCTCGGCGCCGGCGGTTGGCGGCGACGGCGCCGCGCAGCAGGTGACGCTACTCGACAAGTCGCTGCGCGGCCTTGCCGGGCCTTCGGTTCCGCGCCTCTTGCGCGCCGGCCTGGTCTCGACAGCGGCCGCGGCCGCAGTCTCGCTGCTGCTGAACATCTATCTCGGCGGGTGGCTGCAATCGGAGCAGGACGACCTGCAACACCGGATCGCCCAGCGCCGCGCGGCGCTGCGTCTCGATGCCAATGGCGACTCGTCCGGGCTCGGCCTCTTGGCCAAGCGCAAGCAGACGACGCCGTCGAGCGTCATGGTTTTGGAAGCGGTCTCGCGCGTGCTGCCCGACACGACCTATGTGACCGAGCTCCGCATCGAGGGCAACAAGGTGCAGGTGGTGGGACTGACCCAGGATGCGCCGTCCCTAATCCGCCTGTTGGAGCAGTCACCGCAATTCAACCGCGCGACGTTCTTCGCGCCGACGACGCGCGCGGCGAACGAATCGGCCGAGCGGTTCCACGTCGAGGCCAACATCTCAGCCTATTTTGGGTCCGGCTCATGAGCGCAGCATCCCGATCGCTGACGGCTGTCAGCACCTCGCCAATGGTCGCGACCGCAAGCTATCTCGGCCTCTTCGTGCTGCTGCTCTTTGTCGTTATCTCATCGCTCTCGGACATCATCAGCCTGCGCAGCGATGTTGCGGCAGCGGCCGGAATGCTGGAACAACTGGAGGGGCGATCCAGGGCGAATACCGCGCCCGGTCAACCCGCCATGCCGACCGGCTCGGCCTATCTCGAGGGGGCGACCGTCACGGTCGCCGGCGCCACCTTGCTGCAACGTGTGTCGGGCGCGGTGATCAAGGCCGGTGGCAACGTGCTGTCGACGCAGCTCGACGTTCCGAACGCGCCGGCCAAGGCCGGCTTCATCAGCATGGTCGCGAGCAGCGAGATCGAGCAGGCGCAATTGCAGCAGGTGCTCTATGATCTGGAAGCCGGCATGCCGTTCCTGTTCATCGACCAGCTGGTCGTGCAACCCGTCGCCGACGGGACCGCCAAGGGCGCCGATCCCGGCAAGCTGCGCGTGCTGCTCGGCGTCTCCGGACAATGGCGAGGAGCCAAATGATGCGACGCTTCGCAGCGACCATCGTGCTGTTGGCGGTGTCGGCCTATTCGGCGCCGGCTGCGGTGCCTGCCCCATCCGGCGATGCATTGGACGCCGGGATGCTTGACGACACCCGTCTCGGCGGTCCGGTGCTGAGTTCACCGCCACCGTCCGAACCGGCGACGTCGGTCCGGGTGGCTCCGTCGCCGGCACCGCCGCCGCGGCCGCTCAGCGCCAATCCGCTGTGGGGCATCCCGCTCAAGACGCTGTCCAACACGCGCGACCGTCCGGTGTTCTCGCCGTCGCGGCGGCCGCCGCCTGCCGTCGTTGCGGAACCGGAGGTCAGCAAGCCAGCGCCGCCGGCGCCGCGCAAGGTCGCGATCGAGCCACCGCCGCTGTCGCTGGTCGGCACGATCGCGGGAGATGACGAAAGCTTCGGGATCTTTCTCGATCAGTCGAACAAGACGGCGCTGCGGCTGAAGATCGGCGACGACTTCCAGGGATGGAAGCTGCGGTCCATCAACGGCCGCGAGGTCACGATGCAGAAGGACGATCAGGGGGCCGTGCTCACATTGCCCCAGCCCGGCGGCGACGAGAGCGGCGATGTCCGCCTCGTTCCGGTCAGCACGGAGAGGAAGCCTTTGGCCGCGCGGCGCCAGATGTGACTGCGTATCCGGCCGTGGCGCTAGTTCAGCGCAAGCCAGCTCTGAAGCGCCGGCGTCACGAGAAGCCCGAGCGCCAGAAACGGGCCGAACGGGATCGAAGTCTGGCGCTTCATCTCGTGACCGGCGAGTTGCAGACCGCCGGCAACCCCGAGTGCCGCGAGTGCCGCGATCAGCAGCAGGGTCGGAATGCCTGTCGCGCCGACCCAGATCGCCGCGGCGGCAAGAAACTTGACGTCGCCAAGTCCCAATCCGTCGACTTGCCGCAAGGCGAAGTAAACACGCTGCAATAGCAGGAACAGGACGCCGACCAGGACCGCGATTCCCATGGCGGCGAAGGCGGCCATCGTGCCTTCGGTGACGGCGACGTTTGCGAGACCGAGCGCCGCGATCGCAAGGTTCAGCCAATTGGGAATGATGCCGTGGCGAAGATCGATCAGCGCGACGGCGCAGCAGAGTATGCAAAGCGCGCCGTAAGATCCGATAAGATAAAGAGCTTCGCGATCAATCTGCATGGCGACGGACAAGTGACAGGTGCGGGCGTTGTGCTGCAACAACTCACGCGCGTTGAACAGTTCAATTTCAATCGGTCTACAGCAGCGCGAACGAGTTTGCGAGATTGTGATCGTCACCGACGCTGGCGAAGCAGAAAAGATGCGACAAAAAGTCCGCGCTGTCACAAATCCGCATAGGATACCGACAATAGTTCGCCCCGCTACATGCCGCGAGCCCTTCGTGGCAGACGAGTGGGTTGACTATGCACAAGATGCAAGTGGCGGCGTGCCTTGCTTTGCTGGCAGCGTTCGCAGGCGTGCGCGCCGCGAATGCCGGCGCTCTCGAGGAGGGCGCCGAGCGCTACCGGCCATATTTGATCGAGGGCGTCGCCAGTGCGCTGACAGGCGCGCGTGCGTTGCGCGAGCGCGCCGCGGCCGCGGATTTGCCTGGAGCGAAGAAGGCCTGGCTGTCGGCGCGCGCCGGCTGGGAGCGCTCGGAGGTGTTCACCGCAGGCTTCGTGCCTGAACTCGATGCGCAGATCGACGCCTGGCCGAACGCCGACAGCGGGTTCCACGCCATCGAGGCGAAACTGTTCGGAGCTGCCAGCACCGACGTTGCCACCGATGCGACCGGCCTTGTCGAGCATCTGAATGATCTCCACGGCAAGCTCAAGGACATCAAGCTGACGCCGCAGGGCCTGCTGGATGGCACGGTGCGGCTCGCCTACGAGGTCGGAGAGAGCAAGGCCGATGGCGGCGAGTCGCGCATCAGCGGCACCTCACTGGACGACATGCGCAACAACGTCGCCGGCATCGACTTCGCCTACCACACGATCTTCTCGGCCGCGCTCAACACGGTCGACGGCAAGCTCGACGAGATGGTGACCAACCGGATCGAGCAGCTCGAAGCGATCGTCGCCACGCCCGACCTGCCGCATGTCAACATTGCCGATCTGCGCCAGACCAGCGAGGAACTGGTCGTTGCGCTGCAGAGCGCCTCGGCAAAGCTCGGGCTGCAGCGGCCGACCCTGGAGGCCCAGGCGCGATGAGATCGCTTCACCTGCGTCTGGCTGCGCTGCTCTCCGGTGTCATCGCCCTGGCACTGCTTGGGCGTGCGGTGGCGTTTCCGGTCGACGGTGACAAGACCGTGTTGCCTGTTGCGACCGAGCTGAACGAGGATGCGCTCGACAAGCCGCGCGAGGTGTTCCAATCCGAGCGGACCGGAGCCAAGTCCTATCTGGTGAATCTCGGCGATCTCGCGTTCAATTCGCCGGGGCTGCTCGGTGACGTGGCGCGGCAGGCCGGCGTGAGCTGCGGCACCTGCCACGTCAATGGCGCGAACAACGCCAAATTCTTCATGCCGAAGATGTCGAGCCGGCCCGGCACGTTCGACACCACCGGTCCGCTGTTCAATCCGAAGGCCAACAATCTGGCGTTCGATCCCGTGCGGATCCCGAGCCTGCGCGGCGCCCGTTATCTTGCGCCCTACGGCGCCGACGGCCGCTTCGCCTCGCTGCGCGACTTCGTCCACAACGTCATCACCAACGAGTTCGCAGGTCCCGAGCCGTCGCCGGCGACGCTCGATGCGATCGTGGCCTATATTCACGACATCGACTTCCTGCCCAATCCGAGCCTTGGTCCCGCCGGACGGCTGGCCGGCAAGATCACCGACGCGGAGCGCGGCGGCGAAGCACTGTTCGCGAAGCCGTTCCCGCACGATCCATCATTGAGCTGCGCGGGGTGCCACGTTCCGTCGTCCGGCTTCGTCGATCACCAGCAGCACGACATCGGTTCCGGCGGCCTGTTCAAGACGCCGACGCTGCGCAACGCCGACTTCAACGCGCCGTACTTTCACGACGGCCGCTTCGACAATTACAGCCAGGTTGTCGACTATTTCGACCGGACTTTTCAGCTCGACCTCTCGACGCAGGACAAGGGCGACCTCGTTGCCTATCTCACGGCGGTCGGCGATGGCGCGCAGCCCTATGAGCGCGACGGTGCCGGTGCAACGCTGAAGGAGATCAACGATTTCTCGATGGTGCTCGCGACCGCGATTCCTGCCGGCGACAAGGACATCGTCGCGCTGGCGGTCGATACGATCGGCCGCGAACTGCGCGAGTTGACCGAGCAATATCCCGACCGCAAGAACACCAGCGTCTCGGGCGGCGAGCAGCAGCGTGTACTCGCGCGGAGCGGCCTCAAGGAGCTCGTGCTCACGCTGCGGCGAATCGAGATGGCGGTTGCGGCAGGGCGCAACGCGGATGCCACAACCGAGTTCAGGAATTATCGCAATCTGATGGCTGCTGCGGTGCCTGCGCTGTTGGCCAGCGCAGAGCCATGGTCGCTATTCAATCAAGACGTGCATGACCAACATTATGCTGCGCTTCGCCAGGTGATGCGCTCCAAGCACCTTTCGCACTGATTGCACTGTAACGCGATG
Organism: Bradyrhizobium sp. UFLA01-814; assembly: GCF_046718885.1. Lineage (NCBI taxonomy): Bacteria > Pseudomonadati > Pseudomonadota > Alphaproteobacteria > Hyphomicrobiales > Nitrobacteraceae > Bradyrhizobium > Bradyrhizobium sp. UFLA01-814. Next base: position 24,312 of record NZ_JAQOSR010000004.1, read on the forward strand.
ATTTTGCGATCTGCGGCGTGGCGCGGATGCTCGATCAATTTTCTAGCCCTGATTGCATCGTTGAATCGTGGAGCTGCAGCGCAGCAGCAGATGTCTCCACAGAAAATATTTGAACGTTTCGAAATTTCTCGCGCGTTTTCACGTAAGCGAAAACCATGCGTCATATTGTCGCACTAAGCAGTGTGTGTTGCTAACCGCAAACACCCTGAGGTCGACAATGAGTTTGAATTACAAAAAGCACTGGCGAACCAGCACCGCGCTCTGCATCGCGTCAACGGTGCTCGTCGCAACAGCCGCATATGCCGCTCACTATCCGGGCGGCCGCAGTGATTGGGACAAGCGTCCGCATCACAATCACCAGGCGCACGAAGAGGGCGATCGTGCGAAGCACGAGAACCATGGCCATCATGGTGACGGCGATCACGGCGTGAAGACCGCGTCGCCGATCAAGCACGTCATCATTCTGATCGGTGAAAACCGCGGCCTCGATCACACCTTCGGTATCTACAAGCCGAAGGGCAAGGGGCAGACCATCTCCAACCTGTTGTCGAAGGGCATCGTCAACGAGGATGGAACGCCGGGACCGAACTTTGCGCAGGCGCAGCAGTCCTCGGTCGCGGGCCAGCCCTTGTACTATATCGGCGCACCGACGATCGGGAAGTCGCCCTACAACGCGACCAACCCGATGCCGCAGCCGAACACGGCCGGCACGCCGACCGCGCAGAGCGACACCGGCGCTCCGTTCAAGACGATCGCCGAAGCCGGCGTCGAGAAGGACATGGATCCGGCCGATCTCGATATCCTCACCACCGGCTTCAGCGGCCTGCCGACCAATGTGCTGGATACCCGCATTCCCGGCGCCGGCGGTCTGAACGGACCGTTCCAGCTGCAGGGTGAGCAGATCAGCGACGACGACTACACCGGCGACTCGACGCATCGCTTCTATCAGGATTGGCAGCAGGAAGACTGCAGCGCCGCCAATGCCACTAAGAAGAACAATTCGGGCTGCCTGAACGATTTGTTCCCGTTCGTGATGGCGACCTATTCGGCGTCCAACAAGAGCATGGCCAACTCGATGGGCTACTACAACGCCCAGCAGGGGCAGGCTCCGGTCCTGAAGATGCTCGCCGACCGCTTCACCCTGAGCGACAACTTCCACCAGTCGTTCCATGGCGGCACCGGCGCGAACCACTTCATGCTCGGTACCGGCGACGCGGCCTTCTGGAGCGACGGCAAGGGCAATCCGGTGACGCCGCCGGCCAACCTGATCGCCAATCCGAATCCGGTCGCGGGTTCGGTCAACCGCTACACCGTCGATGGCAATTGGAGCAATTGCTCAGACGTGTTCCAGCCGGGCGTCAAGCCGATCGTCACCTACCTCAACAATCTGCCATACGCGGCGGAGCCGAACTGCAAGCCCAACCACTACTACATGCTCAACAACGTCAACCCGGGCTATCTGCCGAACGGCGCGCTGTCGGGTGGCAACAACGTGCCGCCGTCGTCGGTTCCCACGATCGGCGATGCGCTCATGGAGAAGAACATCTCCTGGGCGTTCTATGGCGGCGCGTTTAACGACGCCGTGGCGCTTTCCAACGCCGCGGTTGCCGCCAATCCGTCGAACCCCAACCTCAGCGCCGCTGCGGTCGCCGATCCGGCGCACGCGCTCGGCGTTGCCTACTGCCAGATCTGCAATCCGTTCCAGTATGCGACCTCGATCATGGCCAACCCGGCCGTGCGTCAGGCTCACATGAAGGACACTGCCGATCTGATCACAGCGATCCAGAACAACACGCTGCCTGCGGTGTCGTTCGGCAAGCCGGACGGCCTGCTCGACGGTCATCCGCAGAGCTCGAAGGTCGATCTGTTCGAGGCCTATGTCCTGAACGTGCTCAACTCGCTGGATAATAACCCGGAGCTGAAGGCTGAAACCGCGGTCTTCATCACCTGGGACGAGGCCGGCGGCTATTGGGACTCCGGCTACCAGCAGTCCATCGACTTCTTCGGCGACGGACCGCGCATTCCGACCCTGATCCTTTCGCCCTATTCGACGGGCGGCAAGGTCAACCACAACTACGCCGACCACGTTTCGCTGCTGAAGTTCATCGAACGCAACTGGGCTCTCCAGCCGCTCACGAACCGCAGCCGCGACAACCTGCCGAACCCGAGCTACTCGAAGAACAACGAGTACGTTCCGACCAACAGCCCGGCATTGTCTGACATGTTCGACGCGTTCGACTTCAGCAAGCCGGTCACGTTGTCCTACACCGAGTGATCAAGCTCTCGCCCACAGCGAGGTCTTGACTCCATCCGAGCCCGGCGCCGATCGAACCAATGGTTCGGTCGGCGCTGTCTTGTTCTACCCGCCCACCACCTGATCGGCCGGAGACATGCGATGAAACGCAACGAGAAGACGTGCGCGATCAGCAGCAGCGTCGCGGTCGGCCTGCTTGCCGTCGCCATCCTGGCCGGCGCGGCGATTCCGGCCATGGCGCAGCAGTTTTCCGCCGACCTCGTCGCGAACAAGGACGGTACGGCAGCGGCCATGGGAGCCTTGCGGGTCTCCGGCGGAAAAGCACGGATCGAGACAAGCGCGCTGCCCGACGGCTTCTTCCTGATCGATACGGGCAAGCCCGCGGCCCATTTCGTCCGTCCGGCGGCACGGGTTTACATGGACGCGCGGCAATCGAGCCCGCTCACCCAAATGTTCATTCCGGTCGATCCGGATGATCCCTGCCGGCAATGGCTGGCGATGGCGCAGCTGTCCGCGCCGGTCGATCTCGCGGCGTGGCACTGCCAGCGCGACGGAGAGGAAGCCATCGCGGGGCAGAATACCGACGTCTTTCGAATCGCCGCGCCATCCGGTTTGAGCTTTGTCGGCTGGATCGACCGCGCGCGCAGATTTCCGGTACGGATCAAGACCGCGGATGGGACGGTGATCGCTGCCGATCACATCCGCGACGAGCCGCAGGCGGCGCAAATGTTTGAGATTCCCGCAGGCTTGCGCAAGTTCGACCCGCAAGCGCTGATCCGTCGGATCCAGCAGAGCGACGTATGGGTTGAGCCGCCGGCTTCGGAGTGAGCACGCCGTCCGTTACTGCGACTGCTGGCTTGTTACCGGCAGGATCCGGCCGAGCGCGGTGTAGTGCGACTGATGCACGTTGCTGTTGAACAGCGACCAGGGCTCGGCCTTTTTCAGGGCGACGGGTACGTCGAAGTGCACCAGCTGCGCAAAGTTGCGATACTCAGCCATCGCATCGTCGATACGGCCGGCGGCGACGTCGAGATCGATGCGGCGCAGGGTGAGAACGAGGTCCTTCAGGATCGCGCGCGCCGCCAGCCGCTCGTCCTTGCCACCGATTGCAGTGTTCCTGATGTCCGGGATGCGCTCGGTCAGTTCGCGCAGTTCGGCCCCGACCCCGGTCACGGCCAGTGACACCACCGCGGTATCGGCAGCCGGGATCGCGACCTCGAGGACGCTCGAGAGCTCGAGCACCTCTTTCATCCGGAGCATAACGCCGTCCTTGTCGAACGGGCGTTCGCCGTCGCCGACCGCATTCAGATAGGCCACAAGGTCCTGGGCGTCCTGGGTCGACAGTTCAAGGTCGAACACGCGATCGAAATGATCGACCACCTGCTCATAGCTGTCGTAGCGGCCGTCGTGGAAATACGGGGCGTTGAAGTTGGCGTTCAGCAAAGTGGGGGTCTTGACCAGTCCACCGGATCCGACGTCGTGGCGCATCTGGTCGTTGAAAGTTCCACCCGGGACATGACAGCCGGCGCAGCTCAGCTCGGCCTGCTTCGGGAACGGCTTGAAGAACAGCGCCTCGCCGCGGCGCTCGGCCAGGCTCGCCTGCGCGGCAAGCCTGCCGCCGGGCGCAATCTTCGGATTGGGGAGGAAATCGATATCGTTGATATAGGCGACGAGGCCGTCGAGAACCTCGTCGCGCGGCTTCGGACCGGAAAATTCATTGACGATGACATTATAGACGAAGTCGCGCAGCGAGGTGATGCGCCCGTCATGTCCGTAGGGGGCGAGGAAGCGGGCGCCGCGCAGGCTCGGAATCCTGACCGGATCGAGGATGCTGTTGAACGTCTTCGCGTTGAAGACAAGGCTGGTCGTATCGAAGGTGCCGGGGCGGGAGGATGCGCCCGGAACGAACAGTTTCGGGTTCGATGCGCCGTTGACGTGACAGGTGCCGCAGCTCATCTCGGCCTGACGCGCCTTGCCGCCCAGGACGGAAGGCGAGTTGAACGCGAGATCGCCGAGATTGACCAAATAGGACTTTCGCCCGCCGACGGCTTCGGAATGAAAGAGTTCGCGCGGCCGCGCCAGCGCCTCCTCGGAAAATTCGGTGCCGGCCGGCAGCACGGTCTGGTCGCCGCCGAGCGGGAACGCCGTCGCGCGCAACGGCAGCAGGGCAACGACGAGCGCCAGCCACGCGACCCGTGCCGATCTGACGCCGCGATCGGCATCTGTCGCACGATGCTGTCCGGAGCCGGACGCCAGAATATCCCAAGCCATTGCGCGAAAACGCCCCTGTCACAAATGCATATGCGCTGCCGTGCGTCGGAAGATGTCGCGGAGGTGACAGTTTCCTGTCGGCAGGATCAATGACCATCTGACTGGATAGACGAATTTTGATTGCGGTTTGATGACGCTCGATCAGCGAACTGCAACGCAGTCTGCGTTTGACAGCATGAAAGTCTGTTGGTGCGCGAGCATCTTTCCGCGCGTTTGTGCGCGCGTCGAAAAACAGTCATCCCAGCGAAATGTGTTTTGCATAGCGTGTAGCTCCATTTCTATTTCTTTCTAAATCAGGAGAGCACTATGCGGCTTTGGGGAGCCATTCCGGCGCTCGCGGTTGTTGCTGGCGCCGTTGCCATCTCGCCGGTAGCAAACGCAGAGAATTTGGTCGAAAAGATCGTTGATGAGTTCAAGCACGAGATCAGGGACGAGCTGCGCGATCTGCGTGATCGCGGTCATGAAGGCGTGCGCCAGTACAAGCACATCGTCGTCATCTATCAGGAGAACCACAGCTTCGATAACCTCTACGGCCACTGGGGCGATGTCGGCCGCGACCGGATCAACGGCACATCCGATGCCGATTCGGCGCACACCCTGCAGGTTCGGCAGGACAACCAGACCGTCTATGCCTGCCTGCTGCAGAACGACGTCAACCTGACCTCTCCGTCGCCGCAGCCGACAAGCTGCACCGACAATACGGGCACGGTCGCGATCCTGAGCGCGTTCAAGAACAAGCCGTTCGAGATCAACGAATTCATTCCGACCTCGGCCACCACCTGCCCGAAGCCGCTCGGCGCTTTCGCGGCCCATGGCTTCCTCAACGGCACCGGCGCCCCCGGCGGCTGCACCGCGGACATCGTGCACCGCTTCTACAGCGAGCAGTACCAGCTCAACGGCGGTCGGCAGAACCGCTACATGACCGGCAGCGACGCGGCGGGCCTGGTCATGGGCTATTACGACACCAAGAAACTGCCCATCTACACCTATCTCCACGGTCGCGGCGCGCCGAACTACATCATCGCCGACAGCTTCTTCCAGGGCGCGTTCGGCGGTTCGTTCCTCAACCACCAGTTCCTGGTCGCCGCCGCGGCGCCGCAGTTCGTCGGTGCCCTGAATGACGGCAGCGCCAACGACTTCCACTCGATCGTCGATGCCAACGGCATGCCGACCAGCACGCCGCTCTACACGCCGCTCTCGACCGTGAAGGATGCGCAGCTGACGGCGAAGTGCAATCAGGCCGGCCTGCCGGCGGGCCTCGCCTGCGGCGACTACGCGATCAACACCACGCAGCCGTTCTATCAGCCCTATTCGCCGGGCACCGTCGACATCAAGCGCCTGCCGCCGCTGCACACGCCGAACATCGGCGATCGGCTGTCGGCAAAGCACGTCGATTGGGCCTGGTACTCGGGAGGCTGGTCGAACGCCAACGGCGACGTCGGCGCTTCGGGCTGGACCAACGGCAATGGTACGACCTGCACCGATCCGAACCATGTTTCCACGGCGGTGTTCCCGAACTGCCCGGACGTGGATTTCCAGTACCACCATCAGGCGTTTAACTACTTCGCCAACTACGCTCCCGGAACGCAGGCCCGCAAGGATCACCTGAAGGACGAGGCCGAGTTCATCCAGGCGGCCAAGACCGGCCGGCTGAAGCAGCTCAGCTTCATCAAGCCGATCGGCGAGGAGAACGAGCATCCGGGCTACACCAGCGAGTCCGAAGGCAGCCAGCATCTCGTCGATCTCGTCAAGGCGATCGTGGAGGGGCCGGGTGGCAAGGACACGCTGATCGTCATCACCTATGACGAGTTCGGCGGACAGTGGGATCACGTTCCCCCGCCGCCGTTCAACCGCCATGGTGCCGAAGCCAAGGCTGCGGACCAGTGGGGCCCGGGCACCCGGATTCCGGCGCTCCTGATCGCCAAGCGCTTCAACAAGTCGGGCGTCGCGCATGAGGACTTCGACACCACGTCGATCCTCAAGATGCTCGAAAAGCGCTTCGACCTCGACCCGCTGGTGACCCGCCCGGTCCGTAGCCTCTCGGCGGCGCTGAAGGCCGGCGAGGGCTGGCACTGACACGAGAAACGGTTCTGGCCCGCGTCAGCATCTGACGCGGGCCGGAGTGCCGGCCACGCGCCTAAGGATCGCTACACGAAGGGATCGCTACACGATCAGATCGTGTAGCGGATGGGTCACGACGGTGTCCGGCGTATGGTCCGGGAAGAAATCTGTTTGCGCCGGGATAGCCGGCCCCATTGCCGTCGTTCCACCAGCTGCAACTTCTTGTGCCAGCTGAAATCCGGCGGAATCGTCGTGACCGAACCACGTGGGGCTTTGATCGAATTGTGGAGGAGACGCAGCTCCCTGCTGTTCAAGGCTCGAAGGCTCCGCGAAATGAAAGGACTGCCCGGTCGTTCCGCTGTCTACGAAGGGCAGCATGGCCTGAGATAACGCCGCGTCCTCGTGGCCACTCGTTGATATCGGACTAACATCGGGCGCTGGAGCGCTGGCGCCGACCGGCGGCGCGGGGCTGTCCGGGCTCGCGGCGAATATGAAGGCGTCCATCCCCGCCGTGTGACACTGAATATCGACCTGAAGGTTGGTCGAAGCCGAATCGCCGTCCGCATCGACCGCCGTCACATCGAACAGGAGATCCGCGTTGATGCTCGTCTTTTCAGTATAGCTGATGTTGTTGACCGCGAAGGTGGGACACCCGGCCTCGACCCGATCGTAATCGACCTGGACTTGGCTGAACGACCTGTCAACGTAAAGCGTGTATGTCGTCGTCGTGGCATCAAAGGAGTAGGTATCGATCAGCGAAGCATCCGATGTCTCCTGGACCACGAAGCTGGCGCTGCCGCAGAGCGGCCTGGGCACATCGATGCAGAAGTCGTGAACGTCGGCGCTGCCATCGAGAACCTTGAAGATCACACCGGCGGTGCCGTAGCCCTGCCATTCCGTGAGATTGAAGCTGACCTGCGACTGCTTCTCGGTGAACGCGAGATTCAACTGCTCGGCCGGGTCCATTTGCAGTCCGCTGTCGCCGACCGCAATACCGCAGTCCGATGCCTTGACATCGAGCGGATGGCCGGCGCAGTCGGACCCGGTAATCACCAGTTGTCCGTCCGGAGCAGTCAATGACGGCGTACCGCAGATCGGGGCATCAAAATCCGAGCCGCTGACGGTGACGTCCTTCGACGGCCCGGCGTGCTCGAGATCAAAGCAGAAGGTTCCATCCGGATCGATCAGCAACTTGAAATAAGGATCGTCCAGCCTGCCGCCGCAATCGGTTAGGTACGCGTCGAGTTCGACGCCGCCGCCCACCTCATGGGTCGTATAGTAGAAGTTGTAGTCATCGCCATGTCCGGTGACGTGCACCGCGGTAATGCCGTTGCCCAGGCATGACGTGGCCAGATCATATCCCGTGCAGCCGACTGGACCGTTGTGGATGGCAACGAACATCGCGGCATCGCCATCCGCGCCGAAATTAATATCGTAGGTACCTGTCGCAGTCTGATGGTCCTGAGCGGCGACGAAGGTCTCCGGGAAGCCGCAAATGGTCGGGTGATCGTCCGTGATCGTCAGTTGCTTGCCGAGGTCGATGCATGCGCTCTGGAAGTCGCCGTCCTTGTCCGTGATGGTGGCAACCAGGCTGACGACGCCGGCGGTCAGCGACACGGCTTCGCCACTGTCAGGGTTGTCGCAGGACGGATGCGTCACCGCGCGATATTCGGTGAAGGTGACGCATCCCGTGACCGGATCAACCGCGATGGTGAATGCCAGCGCCCCGTTCGCTGTGCCGACATGGCCTTCGATGGTGTTGCCGTTCAGAACCAGCACGTCGGAGCAGCCGGTATGCGAATCGATCAGACCGGATGGGGTGCAGTCACCTCCGTTGATCGTCAGTGCGTAGTGAGTTGTCGCGCCGTCGGCGCCCTGGAGCGAGGTGAACGCCGTCGAGAAATCGGCGGAAATTTTCGTCAGCGCGGCGTCCGGCGCCGAGCCCGCGATGTGGTCGTCCAGCGCCGTTGCCGTCAGGTGAGTCTCGCTCAGCGTCAACGACGGAGCGGTGCAATTGGCCCGGATGCAGGGGCCATCGTCGCTGATGCTTAGCTTGGTGCCGAGGTCGAGGCTGGCGCTCTGGAAGTCGCCGTCCTTGTCCGTGATCGTGGCGTTCAGGCTCACGATGCCCGCGGCCAGCGATACGGCTTCGCCGCTGTCCGGGCTGGTGCCGAGCGGCTGCTCCACCGGCCGGTAGTCGGTAAAGGTCACGCGTCCCGTGGCTGGATCAAGCGTGATGGTGAATGCCAGCGTGCCGTTGGTCGCGCCGACGCGGCCTTCGATCGTGTTGCCGTTCAGAACCAGCAGGTCAGCGAGGCCGGTATGCGAGTCGATCAGCCCCGACGCCGTGCCGTTGCCGCCGGTGATCGTCAGCGCGTAGCGGATGGTCGCGCCATCGGCGCCTTGCACCGAAGTGAACGCCGTCGAGAAATCGGCGGAAGTCGTCGTCAACGCCGCGTCCGGTGCCGAGCCCGCGATGTGGTCGTCCAGCGCCGTTGCCGTCAGATGCGTCTCGCTCAGCGTCAGCGATGGGGCGGTGCCCGCCGCCTCGATGCGCGGGCCATCGTCCGTGATTGTCAGCTGCTTGCCGAGATCGATGCTGAGATCCTGGTACTGGCCGTCGCTCTCCGTGACCGTCGCGATCAGGTTGACGAGGCCGGTCCCCAGCGCGATCCCTTCGCCGCTGTCAGGGCTGGTACCCGACGATTGTTCGACCGCGCGGTGCTCGACGAAGGTCACGCGGCCCGTGGCCGGGTCAACCGTGATGGTGAACGCGAGCGCTCCGCTTGCTGTGCCGACATGGCCTTCAATGGTGTTGCCGTTCAGAACCAGCAGGTCAGCGAGACCGGTATGCGAGTCGATCAGCCCTGACGCCGTACCGTTGCCGCCGGTGATCGTCAGTGCGTAGCTGACCGTCAGACCCGGTACGGTGACGAATGCCGCCGAGAACTCGCCCGAGGTCGTCGTCAACGCCGCGTCCGGCGCCGAGCCGGCGATGTTGTCGTCCAGCGTCGTCGCTGTCAGATGAGTCTCGCTCAATGTCAGCGATGGCGCCGTTCCGACCCCGATCAACGGGCCGTGGATGACGAGTGTCACCGTCTGCGGGGTACCGCCTATCGTGGTCACCGTGAAGCTGTCGGTCAGCGTGTCGCCGACATGGAGGGCTTGCACGGAGCTGTTGGCGTTGTCGAGCGTATAGGTCCACACGCCGGCCGTTGTCAGCGTGAATGAGCCGTAGCCACCAACGCTTGTCGTCGGCGCGTTCACGGCGGTGAAGGTATTGACGGGATCGTCGACATCGGTGTCGGTGAGCGTGCCCTTTGCGATGAGCAGGCCGGGCGAGGCATGACTGACGCCGACCGCACCCACCACCGAGCCGGCCTTGGTGCCGGAAATGATGGAGGCGTCATCGGCGCCCAGGATGCTGATGTCGAAGCTCTCGCTGGCCGAGAGCGAGCCGTCCGAGACCGTGATCACGAAGCTCTGGGTCGTGTTGGCCTTCAGCGCGTTGATTGCGCCATTGTTCGGAACGAAGGTGTAGTTTCCGGTGGCGCTGTTGAGATAGAGCGTGCCAAATGTACCGACGCTCGACACGTCGTATGTCGCCTGTCCCAGCACCGTATTGCCTGTGGCGCCTCCGCTGATGCCGAATTTCAGTGCGCCGCCCTTGATGCTGGTCGCGGAAAAGGTCCCGCTTGCCGCATTGAAGTCGTCAAATATCACCGTATCGATTTCAGTCGGCCCCGCTCCGAGATTCAGCTTCGGCGGAGCCGGCGGCAGCTTGAAGAGATCATTTTTCGCGAAGGTCGCCACCGGCAGCGGCCCGAGCGTATCTTGCACCGGCGACAGCGGGGACTGCTGAATAAAATTGATCGGCAGCAGCAGCTGGCCCCCTTCGAGAGCGGGCATGCCGGACCCTTTCGATGCCGGTCCTTTCTCGAAATAGGCAAGCGTCTCCTGTTGGGCCTCCCGTAATTCCTCCATGTGCGCAGGGGAATTCGTGGCATGGTTTACGCCGACGGAGGATCCTCTTCTGCTCAGAACGACCGTTTCTTCGGGATCCTCGACGATGATGTGACGGGGGATCGCCTCCTTGGTCACGAGTTCGAACACGCCGTGGTGGAGGTCCTTGTACTTGATGTTGTCGTCGTCCAGGAAGGTGACGTTCGGCTCCGCGGCCCGGGCGTCCTCCAGCAGTGAGAAGGTCAGGGCGGCCAATGACAGCATGCCGAGGCCGCTGGCCCGAATGGTGCCGACCGGTGTGTCCGCAGTCAGGACGCCAGACCCTGCCAGCCGGCTGCCGATGAGGCGGAAGAGGCTTCTGGCTTTTGCGAACGGGCCCGGCCGCAGGCCCGCACCGGAGTCCTGAGCGATGTCGCCCAACTCCAACCGGGTGCCGGCCGGCAAATTGAGCACCCTGCCATCGACCAGGCGGATTTCGATCCGCCCGCCGTCTCCGACCTCGATGACGTCACCCTGGCGAACGGGATCGCCAGCTATGATTTGAATCGGTATGCCGCGGGCGCGCGCGATCGTGCCGCAGCCGATCGTCGTCCAAACAGTGCCAACCACGCGGGGCGGCTGGCCAAAAACGGCCATGCACGCGTCCCCGAACTCTACGCCGGACGCAACTGACATTGGCTTTTTGCCTGTTGGGCAGTTCGAGCGGGAGGTGGTGCCGCAGTCTTTTTATTTTGGCTTGGTTCGGCCACGCGGCGAAAAACCCCGCGCCGTCAGCCATAGGCTTGTCCGCTGAAACGTCCTGATTGAAACCAAATTCGGCAGTAAAAATCGAATTCCAATACTGTGGGGAGCAATACGAAAATGACAGCACAGCTGTCCTTTATCGCGCGTGCAGCCCCGCAAAATTAATAGTATGATTACCATGCAAATTGTCCACTTATTAATTTTTAGTCGAACTGCGTCAGGCATTTAGGCCTGTCTGCGACAACTCGTCTGGCACTCAAGGTCCTGCAGTCTCGGCCCGGCGGTTCCGACCACCCATCGAGCCACGACACGACAAGGCCTTCTCGAGGAGGGGATCGTGCGCATCCATTTGATTGTTCAATTGCTTGCAAGCGTCGTCCTGGCGCTCGCAACGCTCACGCCCGGCCAGGTGCAGGCGCAAACCGAACCGGCCCAGCCCGCGGTCGACAATATTCAATTGAAATTCATCGGAAGGGTCGTAGCCGCCACCGGTTCGGTCACGATCGAGCATCCGAGTGCAGTCGTCGTTCAGGCGGGGCTGCCCGGCAAATTGCCTCAGGCGCAGGTTGGCGACCCCGTTTATCTGGGCGACGTGGTGCAAACTGGAGCTGACGGACGCGTCGGGATCAATTTCACCGACGGCACTTCGTTCAATCTGTCGAGCAACGCCAAGATGGCGATGACCGAGTTTGTGTACGATCCGAACGGCAAGTCAAACTCGACCTTACTCAAACTGACCAACGGGACGTTCACCTTCGTTGCCGGCAACATTGCGAAGACCGGCGACATGAAGATCGACACTCCCGTGGCAACGATGGGCATTCGAGGCACCACGCCACGCATCGAGATATCGGACGATGGAACGGTGAAGTTCGCCACGCTCGTTGAAGAGGGCAAGAGCAAGGTCAGGAAGGTCGGGACACGAACGCCGCAGCAACCGGAGCAAAACACCCTCCACAAGTTCAATCCGAACATCTGTCGAGGGTGCTAGGCCAGGCGCAGCCCGTTTCGTGCAAGCAAGGCCCGATATGAAACTTCGTGCAAGCGCCGGCGCAATTGTCAGCCTGACATCGCTTCTCGTTGCGACGCTCCCCGCGTTGCCTGCGATCGCGCAGAACCCGAAGAAGGACAACTATCTCCGCACTATCGGATTGTGCAGCGGCCTTGATCGCACACCGGCCGACGCGCGCGTTGCTGCCTGCACGGCGCTCATCGATGCGGGTCAGGACATGACCCCTGCCGGCCTCGCGATCGCCTACAACAACCGTGGCAACGCCTACGCTGCCAAGGGAGACTACGACGGCGCCATCCGGGATTTTGATCGATCGATCGAGCTCAATCCGACCTACACCAAGCCGTTCAACAACCGCGGCGTGGCCTATCTCAGGAAGCGCGAATATGATCGCGCAACCGACGCCTTCGATCAGGCGATCAGGCTCAACCCGAGTTACGGCGAGGCCTTCGCCAACCGCGCCGGCGCCTATTTGAAGAAGAACGATTATGCGCGCGCGGTGCAGGACTACGATGAGGCCATTCGCCTCAAGCCGAACCTGGACGGGGTGTGGAGCGGACGCTGCTGGAGCCGGGCCATCCTTGGCGAATTGCAGGCGGCGCTGGAGGATTGCAACAAGGCCCTTCAATCGGGGCCCGCCAACGCCGCGACGTATGACTCGCGTGGCCTGATCTATCTAAAGACCGGCGAGCTTGGCGCGGCGATCGCCGACTACAGCTCCGCACTTCGCATCGATCCCAAGCTCGCAAGCGCACTCTATGGGCGCGGGTTGGCGAAGTTGAAGCGGGGCGACAAGGCCGGCGGCAATATCGACATCGCGGCAGCCAAGGCGATCCAGGGCAGCATCAGCGACGATTTCACGCGCTACGGCGTGCAATAGGCGAGTGCGGCCCGGCTGGCTAGCTAGTCCATGATCTCGACCGTCGCCGAACGGCCGGCGACCAGCGCGATGCGATCCGGCAGATGGTCCAGCGCGATGCGCACGGGAATGCGCTGCGCGAGCCGAACCCAGCTGAAGGTCGGATTGACGTTTGCGAGCAGGCTCGCGCCCGCCGCGCGGTCTCGATCCTCGATGCCGGCCGCAATGCTCTCGACATGTCCGGTGAGCCGCACCGGCTCGCCCATCAGCCGGATCTGCGCCTTGTCGCCGACGCGAATGCGCGCGAGCTTGGTCTCCTCGAAATAGCCTTCCACGTGCAGCGTGTCGGTGTCGACCAGCGCCATCACGCCCTTGCCCGCGGTGACGTAGGCGCCCGGCCGCAGGTCCATATTGGTGATGGTGCCGTTCACCGAAGCGTGCACCTCGCTGCGATCCAGATTGAGCTGCGCGACGGCGCGGTCGGCGACCGCCTGGTCATAGGCCGCCTTGGCCTGCAGCTGCGTGGCCAGAACCTGCTCCTGCTTCTGCTGCGACACCGCATCGGTGGTCAGCGAGCTGTAGCGTTTGAGGTCGGCGTCAGCCTGATCCAGCGTCGCACGATGGCCGGCGACCGCCGCATCGGCCTGCTGCAACGCCAGGGCAAAGCGTGCGCGATCGATCCGGAACAGGATGTCGCCGCGACGCACCGGCTGATTGTCTTTGACCAGTACGTCGGTGACGAAGCCGGAGACGTCGGGAGCCACCTGGATCACGTCGGCGCGGACCCTGCCGTCGCGGGTCCATGGCGATTCCATATAGTAGACCCAGAGCGCGCGAGCGACAGCGAGTGCGACGATGACGGCGACCGCGGTCAGCGCAACCCGGCCGAGCCAGGCGAAATTCCCTTTCATGGCAGAAACTCCGAAAGATAAACCACGACGCCGAGCAGGCATACATACAAGGCGAAATTGAACAGCGCGCGATGCCAGACCAGCCGGTAGAACCCGAAGCGCTGCATGATCCGGCTCACCACCGCGCTCAATGCATAGGCAACGATCAGCCACAGCAGCAGCGCCGGAACGAGCACGCCGTAAATGTCGAGCTCATATCTCATGCGGCAAAGCTCTCCTCGGGCTGCGATCGATAGGCGGGCGCATCCGGAAACAGGCCGCGGCGGATGCCGACGAGGCCGAGCAACGCATCGTCCCGCGCGCGCTCATTGGGATCCTTGACGACCGCGGACAGCGCTGCATCGATGGACGTCAGCAATTCGGCCGACATTGCCTCGTCCGCATGGGCGCGAAACGCCGCCGCGAGGTCGTCCAGCATGTTGTCGATGGCACGCACGGTCAACGCGGCGAGGCCGTAACGGGCCCGCCGGAGGTCGATGATGTTGAGCCCGATGCGCAACTGGACCAGGCTGTCGGCATCGCGGCGGTCGCTCTCGGAGATGAAGGCGATCCGCTGGACCAATAGGCCGAGCCGATGCAGCATCACGCCGGCAAACTGCGCGCGATCGCCGTGGCCGCGTCGCTCGGCCGCGACCGCGAGCGTCTGCCAGCTCGACGTCATCAGCCGCTTGGCGATCCATTCGGCGCCGACGCCGCGCGCGATCCGTGTCACGATCTCCGCGATGACAACACCGAGGAAGAAGGCGACCGACGTGTTGGCGAAACTGGCGAAATCCGCGCTGTAGGTCGACTGCAGCGCGAGCAGCGTCGCGGTGTTGGCGGCGAGCGCCATGCCGATCGGCGCGGTTTTTGGCCGTGCGATCAAAAAACCGTACAGGAGGAAGGTCGGCGCCAGCGCTGCGATCAGGACCTCGACATGGGATATGCCCGGCACCAGTGCGAACTGATAGATCGCGACGACGACGATCGCGACCAGCGAAAACAGCCCGAAGGCCCGGATGCTGCGCGCCGGCTCGTCCTGCGCAGCGAAGAACGAGCAGGCGACCGCCGCCATCATCGGCGCCGAGGCGCCATCGGCCCAGCCGGTCGCAATCCACAGACCGCAGCAGATCAGGATGGCCACCGCCGCCCCCGCGGCGGACCATAGCGCCATGCCGTGGTCGCGATGACGGACCGGCGCGGCTCCCGACTCCGGGTGAAACGCCAGCGGGACGGTGGAGATGTCCCGGCCCGCGGCAATCGCGTCACCTATTGCGCGGCAATCGGCCGAGATGTCGACAAGCTCGCGGAGCCGGAGCAGCAGGCTGATCGTGATGATGCGCTCCCTCGACACGACGCCGTCGAGCGCGGATTGCCGCTCGGCGATTGCAGCGCGGATCTGCTCGCCGGATTGCCGCTGGCGGTCCTCGTCCACGATCCATGCGGCGAGATCGTCGATCAGGCGCCGTAGCTCCGGTTGCCTTTGCAGCGCCGCCTCGCCGAGTGCGGCAAGCCGGTCTTCGATCGACGTGATGATCGGCAACAGCATCAGCATGCGCAGCCGGACCTCACCGAGGCCACGCACGGTGCCGACGTCGGCCAGGCGGTCATAGGAGACATGGGTCGCCAGCGTATCGATCTCGACGATGTCGGTCGCAAGACGCAGGCGTTGGGCCCGGTGCGTCTCGCTGGTCCCATGGTCAAGCAGCACGTCGCGCGACAGGCGGCGCGCATCCGCTAGCCAGCTCCTGACGCGGCCGCCGACAGCCGGCGCGACGCTGCGCGGAAACACCACTGTCGACACCAGGCTCGCGCAGATGATGCCGAGCGAAATCTCCTCGACCCGTGCCAGCGCGACATCGAATATGCTGCCAGGGTCAGCCACCGACGGAAAGCCGATCAGTGCGACGGTATATCCGCCCAGCATGAAGACATAGCTGCGCGGCGTACCGTCAAGCAGCGACAGATAAAGGCAGAGCCCGACCCAGAGCGCGATCGCGAGGCACAGCAGTTCCGGCGCATTGACCAGGTTCGGCACCAGGGCGACCGTGACGCTCGCGCCGACCAGCGTGCCGATCACGCGGAAGAACGCCTTCGAGCTGGTCGCGCCGGCCAGCGGCTGGGAGGTGATGTAGACCGTCGCCATCGCCCAATAGGGGCGCGGCAGATCGATCGCCAAGGCGATGACGAGCGCCAGCATCGACGCCGCGAACGTCTTCAACGCGAAGACGAGGTCCGCGTGGCGGACCAGGAACGGCTCTTCCGCGCGCATGACTATTTCGCCTCTGGAGCAGTCTTGGCTGGTGCAGTCCTGGCGTCCTGCAGACGGCTCGCCCGCTGCTCGATGAGCTGCAGCGTCTCGAAGGTTACCGCAAGTTCCGCGCTGCCGATATCCTTCAGCAGGCCGGCCCGCACGCGGCGCAGTACCCGGTTGATCTCCTCGACCTTGGCTTCGCCGGTCGTCGTGAGATGCAGCGTCTTGGCGCGCCGGTCGGTCGGGTCCTCGCGACGCTCGACGAAGCCTTCGGACTGGAGCAGATCGATCAGCCGCACCAGTGAGGGCCCCTCGATTCCTAGTTCATCGGCCAGCACGCCCTGCCGGACGGTTTCCCCCTGGCGCGACAACACCAGCAGCGGAATCGCCGTCGCGTAGGACAGGCCGTGGTCGGATAAGGCCTGATCCGACTCGCGGCGCCAGATCCGGGCGAGCCTGGTCACCAGGCGACCGATCTCGGCGTGGATATGGGGCTGCGAAGGCGGCATGCGAATTAGATAGGATGCGAACTATTAGGATGCAATAATATAGCTCCGAACGTCGCGGATATCACGCAAATGCGATCCTGCGTGAGGGAGCGTCAATACTGCTGCACGATCGACCTCGATGCGCTGGTTATGGTCGGTTGCGGGCGGACCTTGAGCGCGGCCGGTTAGGAACGCATCGGGATACAGACGCTTTTGTTCCTGAGGAGATTGTCATGAACAGAAAGCCCGTCACGCCGGATTCCGGACGCCCGAGCGACTGGGGTTCCCACGCGCAAACCGACAAGCCGTGGGAGGGAAACCCGGAGAAGGAGCAGCGCTCCGGAGACGCGAAGCGCTCTGGAGACGCGAAGGGCTCCGGAGATGAGAAGCCGGACCTGGAAAAGTGGCATGAATCGAACACGCAGTGATGCGCGGAGATAGCGAATGCCCGCCTTTCACTTCGCGATCGTGAATGATGAGCGTGTGATCGATGCAACCGGTCAGCCGGTTGCCGACCGCGATGAAGCCATTGCGGTGGCCAAGCGGCTCGCCATCGACCTTGCCGAAACCCGACAGGAATATCTGGGACGCGGCTACTTCATCTCGGTGATCGGCAGCGACGCCCGCGAAATTCACCGCGAAAGCATCGACAGCGCCGCGAAGAGCGGATGAACGATGCCGCCCCGGCGGGCGGCAAGAGAGCAAGGCTTCGAGAACAAGGCTTTGAGAACAAGGCTTTGAGAACAAGGCTTCGAGAACAAGGCTTGGAGAGACCGAATGGATATGGGCCTTGAGATCATCTACGGCATCGGAGCGCTCGTGCTGCTGACCGCTTTGATCTTCGGCGTGCTTCAGCACCATTTTCGCAGCAGGCGCGCGGTGCAGGCCAGCGACGAGGTGGTCCGCGAAAGATACAAGCGGAACGAGACCTGACGCTGCGCCGCTGGCGCAAGGAGGAGACGATGGGATTGGCTCAATATGCGGTGATTGCGGCCGGCGAGGAATGGGGCGTCCTGCACGACGGCAATCTCAACGGCGGATACGCCACCAAGGAAGCTGCATTCGAATCGGCGGCGGCCGCCGCGGCTCTGGCGATCAGGATGGGGCACGAGGTCCACGTCAGCGTTCCCGGACGCGAGGAGGGGGAAGCGGCCCTTACCAAGCGACCCGCCTGATCCAAATCACAGCAGTACGGCTGGCATTCGGTGTGAGGACGGCGCGGACCAGCGCGCTCTACGGATCGAGCTCAGTATCCCAGTAGAGATAATCGAGCCAGCTCTCGTGCAGATAGTTCGGCGGAAACAGCCGGCCGTTGCGATGCAGCTGATGCACGGTCGGGGCATAGGGCGTTTGCTTCGGAAACATCTTGGCCTGCTGCGGCGTCAGATTGCCTTTGCGCAGATTGCAGGGCGAGCAGGCGGCGACGACATTCTCCCAGGTGGTCTGGCCACCCTTGCTGCGCGGAATGATGTGATCGAAGGTGAGGTCGTCGGCCGACAGGCAATATTGGCAGCTGAATCGGTCGCGAAGGAAGACGTTGAACCGGGTGAAGGCAGGGTGGGTGGTCGGCTTGACGAAGGACTTGAGGGATACGACGCTCGGCAACTGGATTTCGAAGGAAGGACTTCGTACCGCGCGGTCGTAATATTCGACGATGTTGACACGATCGAGGAACACCGCCTTGATCGCGTCCTGCCAGGACCAGAGCGACAGCGGGTAATAACTCAGCGGCCGGAAGTCCGCATTCAAGACCAGCACCGGCCAACCGCCTTGCGAGACATGTGCGTTCAAATAACGCTCCTGACTCCCATTAGCTGCGAAGCAGCATGCACTCACATACTACAGGCAGCGTGACGGGATTGTGAAGAGCAATGAGCGGCTTATCCGCCGCGCCCTGCCATGTTCCTGCCCCGATTGCCTCCCGCCCGCGAGGCCCGTAAAGGGAGCCGCAAGGCCCTGTCGGCCAGTGACGGACCCTGCCGATGACCACGACGTCGAGCTATCTTGAGGCGCCGCGCCGGTTGCGCGCGTTCGTGCGCGCGCACGAGACGAGCCTTGTGGTGCTGGCGGTGCTGATCGGCGCCATTGGCGGCCTCGTGGTGGCGGTCATGAGCGGCCTCGTCACGGTGCTGCATTCGGTGCTGTTCAATCTGCCGCTCGGCGACCGGTTGTCGAGCCAGCCCAGCATCGATCCCGTGCGCGCGCTCGTGGTTCCCACGATCGGCGGCCTGCTATTGGGATTTGCGTTCCTTCTGTTGCTCCGGGTCCGGCCGGCCCGCGAAATCGACCCGATCGAGGCCAACGCGCTTTACGGCGGGCGGATGTCGTTCCGCGGCAGCGTGATCGTGGCGCTGCAGACGATCTGGTCGAGCGGCGTCGGCGGTTCGGTCGGGCTCGAGGCCGGCTATACCCAGCTCTCCAGCGGCCTCGCCGCCTCGCTCGGCCGCGGCTTTCACCTTCGCCGCAACGACCAGCGAATCATGGTGGGCTGCGGCGCGGCGGCGGCGATCGCCGGCGCCTTCAGCGCGCCGCTTGCGGGCGCGTTCTACGCCTTCGAACTTGTGATCGGCGGCTATACGCCGGCCAGCCTGACCCCGGTCGGCGTGGCGGCGGTGACCGGCTACTTCGTCGCCCATGCCTTCGAGCCGCTGCCGCTCGGCGTCGGCGTCGGAACCGTCGGCGATGTGCTCGGACGGGATCTTGCGATTGCCGCGCTGCTCGGCATGGTCGCGGCCCTGACCGGGATCGCGATCATGCGCGGGGTGACGCTGTGCGAGGCGCTGCTGACCAAGAGCCGGCTCTGGCCGCCGCTGCGGCCGGCGCTCGGCGGGCTTGCGGTCGGCGCGATGGCGCTCTTGACGCCGCAGGTGATGTCGTCGGGCCACGGCGCGCTGCGCTTCGCCGGCATCGTGGCGATGCCGCTTGCCTTCATCGCCGGCGTGTTCGCGCTGAAGGCGGTGGCCTCGATCATCTCGCTCGGCTCGGGCTTCCGTGGCGGCTTGTTCTTCGCCACGCTGTTCATGGGCGCGCTCGGCGGCCGGCTGTTCGCCGCCGGCGTCGATATCGTGTGGCCGGGGCTGAATCTCGACCCCAATGCCTATGCGGTGATCGGCATGAGCGCGCTGTCGGCCTCGGTGATCGGCGGCCCGCTCACGATGTCGTTCATCGCGCTGGAATCCACCGGCAACCTCTGGCTCACCACCGCGGTGCTGGTCGCGGTCATCATCTCGACCACGATCACGCGCGAGCTGTTCGGCTATTCGTTCGCGACCTGGCGTTTGCATCTGCGCGGCGAGACCATCCGCAGCGCCGCCGATATCGGCTGGATCCGCGATCTCACGGTCGGCAAGATGATGCGGCAGGACATGACGACGGTGAACGCCGCGATGCCGATCGAGGCGTTCCGCGAGGAATTCCCCCCGGGCTCGAAGACCCAGGTCGTCGCGGTCGACGGCGAGGGGCATTACGCGGGGCTTGCGCTGGTCGCCGAAGCGCACGCGCCCGATCTCGAGGCCGACAAGGGACTTGCCGCCATTCTGCGCTACGCCGACGTGGTGCTGCATCCCGGCATGAACGTGCAGGAGGCGATCGCGGTGTTCGACGCCGCGGAAGCGGAATCCCTCGCCGTGGTCGAAGGCGACGGCGACCGGCGGCCGATCGGCCTGCTCACCGAAGCGCACGCCATGCGGCGCTATGCGGAAGAATCCGAGCAGCGCCGCCGCGAGGTGATCGGCGAGATTTGATTGCGCGGGAGCGCTTTTCGCCCGTCATCCCGAGGTGCGAGCGGAGCGAGCCTCGAAGGATGCACGGCCCCGCTGGTGGCCGTCGACCCTTCGAGACGCGCGCGATGCGCGCTCCTCAGGGTGACGGTGATATTGTAGGCGCTCTGCTTCAATACAGCGCGGCTACGCCGTCACCCGTTCCAGCTTCTGCAGGCAGCGTGTCACGCGCACCGCCGCCGGCATTTCAGTGTCCGGAAAGCTGGTCTTCCAGTCGGTGACGCCGACTTCGCCGACATAGATGTCGCCGCGGGAATCCAGCGCGATGCCGTGCGGCGCCAGGAATTTTCCGGTCTCGACGCCGGGGCCTTGCTCGCCGCCGAGCCGCGCGATGCGCTTGCCGGTGTGATCCACGATCGACAGCCGCGGGCCGAGATTGGGCACCTTGCGGTTGACCGCCATGCCGGGGCCGAGCTCGCCGATCACGAAATTCGGCTGCTTGCCGCCGCCACAGCAGCACAGCGCGCAGGGCCGGTGCAGATTGTTCCACTGTGTCTCGTATTTGCCGTTGCCGTCGAATACCTGGACGCGGTGGTTCTCGCGGTCGGCGACGTAGACCCAGCCGTCGGCGTCGGTCGCGATGTTGTGCACGATGTTGAACTGGCCGGGATCGGTGCCGGGCTCCCCCCAGGTTCTGATCAGCTTGCCATCCGGCGTGTATTTGTGGACGCAGGCATTGCCGTAGCCGTCGGAGACATAGATCTCGCCCTTCGGCGACAGCGCGGTGTGGGTGCAGCGATGGAACGGCTCGCCGCTCATGAACGGCGCCGGCTTGTTCGGGATGCCGATCGTCAGCAGCACCTTGCCGTCGGTCGAGCATTTGCGCACGGTGTGGTCGCCGTCATCGGTGCAATAGAGATTGTCGTCGGCGTCGATATGCAGGCCGTGGGCGCGTGAGAACACGCCTTCGCCCCAGCTCTTGATGAAATTCCCTGCGCGGTCGAGCACCACCATCGGATGGTTCCCGCGGTTGAAGACATAAACGCGGTCCTTGCTGTCGACCGCGACGGAGGCGACATCGGTCAGGCTCCAGCCGTCGGGGAGCTTTGCGAAGTTGTCAACGACGCGGTAGCGGTGTTCGCCGGTGCCGAGGGTGGTTGGCATAAGATGTCTCCCCAAGATCGTCATTCCGGGGGGCGATGCGCAGCATCGAACCCGGAATCTCGAGGTTCCGGGTCTGCGCTTCGCGCATCCCGGAACGACGGCAGGTTTCTACGAAAGATCCGCCTGTGGCCCGACGTCGCGCGGCAACAGGCCTTCCTCGATCGCCTTGATCTGCAATGCGAGATAGCGCGAGTTGATGCGGCATTGTGCGAGGCTGCCGGCGATGAACCACAGGCCGGGCTGCGGCGTGCGGGTGTACATGTTGCGTAGCTCCTGGCCGTCGCCAAAGCCCCAGATCGGGCCGACGCGCGCGGCCATTGCCTCGCCGAACAGTCTTTTCACCAGCTCTTCCTGCGGTCGGTAGCCGGTCGCGAGCACGATCAGGTCGGCGGCAACGATCTCGCCGTTTTTCAGCCGCGCGCCCTCGCTCACGAATGTGTCGATGTCGGCGAATTGCTGCAGGGCGACCGCACCGCTCGCGACGAGATCGGAGCAGCCGACGTTGAAGTAATAGCCGCCGCCGCGGGTCAGGTACTTGAACTGCCAGCCGGTGCCGCCGTCGCCGAAATCAAGCTTGAAGCCCTTGCGCGCGAGGCCGTCGAGCAGCGGCTTGTCGAGCTCTTTCGACTGCTCGGTCATCAGCACATGGCTGCGCTTGGCGAGCACGAGCGGCATCGAAGTCGCGATCAGATCGTTATCCTCGAGCGTACCTTCATTGTAGGCGGCATAGGCAAGCTGCGCCGACGGCTCGATATTGGTGATCAGCGTCGAGGAGCGCTGCACCAGCGTGACCTCGGCGCCCGAGGAATGCAGGTCCTGCGCGATGTCGTGGCCGCTGTTGCCGGTGCCGATCACGAGCGCCCGCTTGCCGCTCCAGCCCTCGCCGTCCTCGTAGCGGCTGGAATGCATGACCTTGCCGGAAAAATTCTTCAGGCCCGGGATGTCGGGCAAATTGGGGATGCCGCTGACGCCGGTTGCCATCACGACATGGCGCGGCTGCATCTTGCGGGTCGTGCCGTCGGCTCGGCGCAGCTCGACGGTCCAACGCCCCGTTGCGTCGTCATAGCTGCCGCCGACAAATTCCGTGCCGGTCCAGAAGTTCAGCTCCATGGCATCGACATAGGATTCGAACCAGTTGGCGAGCTTGTCCTTCGGGATGTAGGTCGGCCAGTTCGGCGGGAACGGCATGTAGGGCAAATGATTGACCTGCACCTGGTTGTGCAGGGTCAGCGCGTGATAACGCTTGCGCCAATTGTCGCCGACGCGTGCTTCGCGGTCGACGATCAGCGCGTCGATCTTGAGCTGTTGCAGCCGCGCGGCGATCGCAAGCCCGGCCTGTCCGCCGCCGACCACCAGCACATCAGGGTCGCGGTCGGCATATTCGGCGGATGCCTTGCGCAGGTCGAGCCAGTTGGGGCCGCGGAAGTCGCGCGAATAGGCCTGTCCGCGCGGCCTGGTGTGGCCCTGCTGTTCCTCAAAACCCTTCAGCTCCTCGAGCGCCGTCAGCAAGGTCCAGGCCTTCAGCCGATCGTCGTCGGCGGCATCGGGGATCAGCCGCACGATGCCGTGGCCGCGGCCAACCGCTGTCTCGAATTTGAAGATCGCCTCGATCGCATGGGTGCCGGCGCGTGTCACCCGGCGTGGCGCCGCGCGCCCGGCATCGATGCGGAAGTCATGCGGCGCGCTGTGACGCGCATGCGCCGGCAGCTCCTCGATGATCGCGAAGGCCCGGTTGACGGTCTGGATGTTCCAGCTCAGCGCCAGCACGTCGCGCCAGTAGCTGTCGGGATGGAACAGCGGCTTCAGCAGCACATCGTCGGGGCTGGCCAGCGCATCTTCGAACTGCACGAGCCAATTGTCGGCGGCGACCGAAATATCGTCCGTCTTGTCGAGCATTGAGCGTTTCTCGTCATCGGCCGCCTTGCTGACGTTTTCTTGGCGGCGTTCCCTTTCCGCAAAGCCTATACCTATTCGAAGGCACGCAGAAAGGGCGCGACGGGATAGCGCCTATTCGGCCAGCGATAGGATCAGGCCTTGATCCGGCGGAACGCGGCCCTGCAGGGTATCGAGATAGGCCTCGCGCACCGCGGCCGGGCCGCGCCGCTCGACCACATCAAGCCATTTCGGCAGATGCGGCACGAGCTCGGCCCATGCGGCGCCAAAACGCTGGTCGATGCCGCCGGGACCCCACTCCTTGGCGCGCTTTCGGATCTGGTCCGGGGCGAAGAACCACACCGGCTTGGCGCCGGGCAGCGTGGGCTCCTCCGCCTCGCTGGCGCGATGCGTCAGCCCGACCCGGCCGGAATAGACCATCTGCGCGCCGAAGTGCCGGTGCAGATTTTCGCGCAGCGAACTGTTGCCGGCCATGTCGACATAGGCTGTAGGCTCGGCCGACGGGATCGCGATGACCTGATCGTAGGTGACGACCTCGTCGTAGCAGCCGAGCGAGCTGACGAAATCGACATTGCCCCTGGAGGTCAGCCCGATCACCGGGATACCCCGTTTGTGCACGAGATGGGCGAGCCCGAACGCGGTCTTGCTCGAGGCCGACGACAGGATGACGCGGCGTGCGCCGTAGAACGCATTCTCGGCCAGGAAGTCGTCGACCAGGAACGACAGCATGAACAGCGGCAGCAGCAGCGCGCGGAAATCGCCCTGCCGGCCGGCATAGGTCGGATCGCCGGAGACGCGGGCATAGGCATTATAGACCGGCGAGACCTCCTGCCGGTGCGCGGCGCCGTCGCGCAGGCCGCGCTTGCTGACGTCGGCCGCCTCGATCACCAGATGGGTCGCCATCGGGAAATAGCCGAACAGCGTTTCGCCGGCTGCGATCATGGGATGTTTCGATGCGAGCACCTCGCCAAAGCCCCACACCGGGATGATGCCGTAGCCGTCGGGCGCCGGGAACAGGTGCCAATATTTCAGCTGCTCGCCGATCACGGCATAGGTGATGTTGTTGGCGGTGAAGGCGAAGCGGGTCACCTTCACCAGCAGCGCGTCGGCCGGCAGCGCCGCGGCGTCGGGCAACTGCGTCTCGATCACCTTGCATTGCTGCAGATCGTTGCGGATGACGATGAAGTCGGTCGAGTTCATGGCGGATGATCCGGGCGTTTGGTGCACCTGCATCGTTGCGTCGATCGCCGGCCGTTTGCAACAGCAACTAAGTTTCAAACGCCGTTCGCTTCGCCGTCAAATCGCTCAGCCGAGCTGTCCTTCGCGGTAGAGGTCGCGCAGCTTGCGCTTGAAGATCTTGCCGGTAGCCTCGCGCGGCAACGCGTCCATGAAACGGATCTCCTTCGGCACTTTGAAATTGGCGAGCTTGTCGCGCAGGAAATCCTGGATCGCCGCAACCGAAAGCGTACTGCCTGCTTCCGGCTCGACGCAGGCGAACAGCCGCTCGCCGTACTCGTCGTCCGGGACGCCGAACACCGCGCAGTCGCGGACGCCTGCCATGCCGATCAGGGCATTCTCGATCTCGGCGGGATAGATGTTGACGCCGCCCGAGATCACCATGTCGCGCTTGCGGTCGCACAGGAACAGATAGCCGTCCTCGTCGAGATAGCCGACATCGCCGACGCTGATCAGGCCGTCGTGATCGGCCTCGGCGCGTGCCTTGGCATTGCCGTGATAGTCGAAGTCCGAGATCAACGTCTGACGCATGAAGATCTCGCCGGGCTCACCGACGTCGCATTGCGTCCCGTCGGGCCGGAAGGTCTTGACGATGCCGCCTTCGATCGCGCGGCCGACGGTGCCGGGCTTGGCCAGCGCTTCGGCTGACGAATGCCAGACCGGGATGCCGGTCTCGGTCGAGCCGAGATATTCGTTGATGACCGGCCCCCACCACTCGATCATCGCGCGCTTGACGTCGACAGGGCAGGGCGCCGCGCCGTGGACGATGAAGCGCAGCGACGACAGGTCGTAGCGGCGCCGCGTCTCCTCGGGCAGGCGCAGCAGCCGCACGAACATCGTCGGCACCATATGCATGTGGGTGACACGGTGGCGTTCGATCAGTTGCAGCAGATCCTCCGGATCGAAGCGCGGTTCGAGCACGATCACGCAGCCGTTGCGGAACGCGAGCATCCCGTAGGAGTGCGGCGCCGAATGGTACATCGGGCCGTTCATCAGGATCACTTGATCCTCGTTCGGCTTGACGCCGTAGGTGATGGCACCGACGCGCGCGGCCGCCGCCTGCTGCTCTGATGGCATCGGCTTGCGCTTGACGCCCTTCGGCAGTCCTGTTGTGCCCGACGTGTAGAACATCGGCGCCGCACCGATCGGCGCGTCGGTCAGCGGTTGGTGCGTGTCGCGCCAAACGTCCCAGTCGGTCATGCCGGCGGGCACGCGGGTGAGCGTCGGCGCCACGCCATAGGCCGCGGCGATCTCCGGCGGCGTCGTCACCACCAGCAGCTTGATTGCCGGCGGCAAGCCGTCGCGGATCTGCGGCAACAGATCGGCGTGGCAGACCAGTGTGTCGGCGCCGCTGTCGGACAGGATGTAGCCGACCTCGTCGGCCTTCAGATGCCAGTTGATCGGCACCACCGGGCTGCCGAGCGCGGCCGAGGCCGCGACCACCTCGAACAGCGCGAAATCGTTGCGCAGCATCATGCCGACCGGCTTGCCGCCCTGCACGCCAAGCGCCCGGAGGCCGCTGGCCGCCCGCGCGATGCGGGCGTGAATGTCGCCGTAGCTGATCTGTCTGTCGCCGCTGATGATCATGTCGCGCCTCGTCTCCTAGCGATCGTCCAGGATCTCGCCGAAGCTGATCCAGCTCTTGCCGTTGAACCGGCGCAGCCGCAGCTGCTGGAACGGCAGGTAGTCGTCCGGCCCGGTCGATACCGTCATGCCCGGCAACAATAGCGGCAGCGGAACGTCGTGCAATGACGCCGCCTGGCGCATGATGTTCTCGCGGCTGAAATCGTTGTTGCACGCCTTCAGTACGGCCATCAGCAGCGTCGCATAATGATAGCCCGCCGAGTAGTTCGAGTTGCTGAGATCCGCATTGGGCAGGTACTGCTTCATGAAGGCAAGATAGTCCTTCACGGCCGGATCGTCGGCCCATTGCGCGTCCATCGTGTCCTTCTGGTTGCTGGACGAGATCAGGCCGACCGCGTTCTCGAGCCCAGCGGGCTCCAGGAACGAGATCGACGACGCGGAGGTCGGCACCAAGAACAGATCCGGCTTCCAGCCGATCTCGGCCACGCCCTTGATCATCTGCGGCGTGAACTTGCCGAGCACGACACCGAACAGCACATCGGCGCCGGACGCCTTCAGGGTTGCGAGCTGCGAGCTGATGGTGGCGCCGAAGTCTCGTAGCTCGCTTCCGCGACGATCATGCTCGCGGCCTTGCCGCCGAGCGCACGCTTGAAGCCGGCGACATAGTCGCGGCCGAAATCGTCGTTCTGCGCGAGGATCGCGATCTTCGCGTCAGGCTTGGCCTGCAGCACATATTTGGCATAGACCACGCCCTCGGATTCGTACGATGCCATGCCCGGCATGGTCCACGGATAGGTCTTCGGGTCGGCCCATTTGGTCGCGCCGCTCAGCACGAACAATTGCGGGATCTTCTTGGTGTTGAGATAGCGGTGCACGGCGTTGTTGGTGGCGGTTCCGAGCGAGCCGAACATCACCAGCACCTCCTCCTGCTCCACCAGCTTGCGGGTCTGCTCGACGGTCTTCGGCGGCGAATAGGCGTCGTCCAGCGTGATGAATTTCACCTGCCGGCCGTTGATGCCGCCCTCTGCGTTGACCTTCGCGAAAAACGCCTCCTGGGCGCGGCCGATGGTGCCGAAGCCGGAGACCGGTCCGCTATAGGGCAGCGTCTGGCCGATCCGGATCGCCTCGTTGCCGTTGTCGGCGGCGGCCGTGCTGGTGATCGCGCAGACCGCAAGCGCGGCTGCCAGCGCATGTTGCGCTCGTTTCATGGTTCACTCCCGGACTTTGTGAAACAGCGTCAGGCGCTGGCGCGCAGGAAATCGCTGCGCGCCGCGGCGAACTCGGACTTGAGCCGCGTTACCAGTTCGCCGACCGGCGGGGCATCGGAGATCTGGCCGATGCCCTGGCCCGAGCCCCAGATGTCGCGCCAGGCCTTGGCCTTCATGTTGCCGCCGGAGCCGAAGTTCATCCTGGATTTGTCGGCGACCGGCAGGTTGCCCGGATCGAGGCCTGCCGCCGCGATCGACGGTCCGAGATAGTTGCCGTGCACGCCGGTGAACAGGTTCGAATAGACGATATCGTGCGCGGCGTATTCGGTCAGCGCCTGCTTATACCGGATATCGGCGTTGGCTTCCTCGGTCGCGATGAAGCGGGTGCCGATATAGGCGAGGTCGGCGCCGAGCGCGAGCGCGGATGCGATGCTCCAGCCGTCGGAGATCGCGCCCGACAGCAGGATCGTGCCGTTGAACCATTGCTTGACCTCGCGCACCAGCGCGAATGGCGACAGCGTGCCGGCGTGGCCGCCGGCACCGGCGCAGACCAGGATCAGGCCGTCGACGCCCTGCTCGGCGGCCTTGCGCGCATGCTTCACGTTGATGACGTCGTGGAACACCACGCCGCCATAGGAGTGCGCGGCCTCGACGATTTCGGACGGCGGGCGCAGCGAGGTGATGATCACGGGCACCTTGTGCTTCACGCAGGTTTCCATGTCGCGCATCAGGCGGTCGTTGGACGCGTGGCAGATCTGGTTGACGGCGTAGGGCGCGACCTTCTTCTCCGGATGCAGCGCCTGGTACTCGCCGAGCTCGTTCTCGATCTGGGTCAACCATTCGTCGAGCTTCTCGACCGGACGGGCGTTCAGCGCCGGGAACGAGCCGACGATGCCGGCCTTGCACTGCGCGATCACGAGCTCGGGCCCCGAGACGATGAACAGCGGGGAGCCGACGACCGGCAGTTCAAGCCTGTTGGCGAGCGAAGCGGGCAGCGTCATTTTCGGATCCTCCATGCGCCGCCCGGCCGGCGGCCGGGACGGATCGCGATTTGTTATGATGGCTGGAGCAGCGGCTCTCTTGGCGCGGCAATATAAGGCTGGACGGCTGCGCCATGGCGTTCAATATTGAACATCGGATCGACCAGAAATGAACGATGTCGCAGGAAGGGGAGCGGCATGGACTGGGAGCTTTGCAAAACATTCGTGGCGGTGGCGGAGACGCGCAGCCTTGCCGGGGCGGCACGGCGGCTGCGCATCAGCCACCCCACCGTCGGTCGCAATGTCGCGGCGCTCGAGCGGCAACTCGGGACCCGCCTGTTCGCGCGTTCCAATGACGGCCTGTCGCTGACGTCGCATGGCCGTAAATTCCGCGAGCACGCCGAAGCGATGGCCGCGGCGGCCCTCCGCGCGGAGGCGGCCGCGTCGGCCACCGGCGAGCAGGCGCGCGGCATCGTGAAGCTGTCGATCGGCGCGACGCTGGCCGCGCACTGGCTGATGCCGCGCCTCGGCCCGTTCCTGCGCGATCACGCCAACATCCAGCTCGAGATCATCACCCATCCGTTCCCGGCCAGCGTGCGCCGCCGCGAGGCCGACGTGGTGCTAAGGCCGGTCGATGCGGGCGAGGAGAACCTGATCGGGCGCAAGATCGGGCGGCTCGGCACCGGCTTCTACGCTTCGCGCGACTATGCGGCAGGGCGCAAGCTGCCGGAGCGGCGGGACGAGTGGCGGGGCCACCATGTGATCGGCTTTGCCGACCAGGCCTCGAACGCGCATCTGGCGCGCTGGAGCGATGTCATCACCCGGCAGGGCACGCTGGTGATGCGCTGTTCCTCGCAGGGCGACATGCTGGCAGCGGCGCGGGCCGGGCTCGGAATTTGCGCGCTCTCCTGCCTGGTCGGGGCCGACTACCCCGATCTGGTGCGGGTCGCGCCGCAAAAGCTCTCGAGCCTCTCCGATCTCTGGCTGCTCGCCCATCCCGATCTGGTCGAGCTTCCCGCGGTGCGCGCCGTCATCGGCTTCGTCACCGATTGCGCGCGCGAGGACCGCGTCAGGCTGCGTGGCTAGAGCATGTTGTCAGGCACGCGCCCGCAACAGCGTCACCGCGAGCAAGACAAAGGCAGCGCAGGTCCACAGCGACTGCCAGTTCTCCGGCCCTTCGTTGAATCCTGTGTAGATCGCCGTTGCAACGAAAATGCCGGCAAAGATCGACTCTGCCAGTGGGCGGATTCCCTTGGTGGGAGGATTGAGCAGCGTCACGGCGGCAAAAGGCACCGCCGCCATGGTCAGAGGCGCAAAGGGAAAGTCAATGAAGCGCGGGTCGAACACGAGGCCGATTGCGGTCGCCGTGCCGATCACGACGGTGATCATCAAGGCCAGTCCGTGCATGGTCACCAGCACCGATTCAGTGTGGTGGCCCTTCGGACCCAACACTTCGAAAAAACTGGGCGGTGCGCGGCCCGACATCAGGGCGTTGGCGCCCAACACCGGCGAAGCCGTGGCCGCCACCAGCAGCGAGCCCCACACAAGCCAGCCTCCCGTTCCGTAGCTTTCATAGACCAATCTTTGCTCGGCGACGCCAAACAGGATGCCAGCCGTGGTCGCCGATAGCGCGACTGCAAGCCATGACACGAATGCGGGCTTTCTCGGCTTGCGGCGCAAGGTCAGCCAAGCCGCGCCGAAGACGAGGATCGCCAGGCCCATTCCGCTGACCATTTGCAGCTTCCAGAGCGGAAAATTGCTGACCGGCCGGCCCGGCGGGTATTTCGGCATGCGCTGCTCGGAATCGAACAGCCCCCAGGAGCCGCCGACCGTGCCCTCGATCTCCCGCTTCCAGCCTTCATCATAGGCCTCGAACAGGTTGACGCGGAAATGCTCGCGCCGGGCAAGGTCGAGGACCTCCGAAACCACTCGCGCCTGATTGATGCGGGA
Organism: Bradyrhizobium sp. UFLA01-814; assembly: GCF_046718885.1. Classification (NCBI taxonomy): domain Bacteria; kingdom Pseudomonadati; phylum Pseudomonadota; class Alphaproteobacteria; order Hyphomicrobiales; family Nitrobacteraceae; genus Bradyrhizobium; species Bradyrhizobium sp. UFLA01-814. Next base: position 54,842 of record NZ_JAQOSR010000004.1, read on the forward strand.
CGGCAGCGCGGACTCGCGCATGCGCCCCTCGCTGGGCCAACCGATCTCTCCGATAAAGATTTCCTTGCCCGGAAAAGCCGCCGCGATCTGCCGGCGCATCTCGTCGGCATGAGCGGCGGCATCTTCCGCCCGGATCGGAACATTCTCCCAATATGGCAGGATATGAACCGTGACGAAGTCGACGGCGTCGGAAAGTTCGCGATTGCTCAGCCAGAATTCCCAGACGTCGGCGTAGGTGACCGGGACGGAGACCTGCGCCTTGATCGAGCGGATGATGGCGGCAAGGTCGGAAGCCGACATTTCCTTGCGCAGCAAGACCTCGTTGCCGACCACGAGTGCAATGATCGTGTCCGGATATTCCTTGGCGAGGCGGATCGCGGTTGCGACCTGCGTTGCATTCTTCTTCCGATCCCGATCGAGGAAGATGCCCTGAATGACCTTCAGCCCCGCCCTCGCCGCGAGTGCGGGAATCTGATCGAGACCAAGATCGGTCGCGTAGGTGCGGATACAGTCGGAAATCTTCGCAAGTTGGGCAAGGTCCTCTGCGATCTGTTCCGGCGAGACCTGTGTCGCCGGCGAAAGTGATGTCTGATTGTTGCGGAACGGCGCGTACGAGATGCACTGGACCTTGTCGTTCGGATCGATCGGCGCGCGCGGCAGGTTGACCGGGATGCCGAGCCACCACCACACCGCGGCGATCGCGCCCAAGGATACCGAGAGAAGCGTCAGCGGGATACGGAGAGAAATCAGGTCCGTCTCCTTGCAATAAGGACGTGCTGCGCGTGCTAAATGGGCGAGGCCGGCAAATTGAAAAAGTATCTGTCCGCTGATTCTATATCACGCGATCACGCAGTTGGTGTGTTTTTCTCGACGACTACTTTGCGCCGGCGATCACGCCCTCGCGATTTCTGAGCACGCGATAATACGCCCACCACAGATGCGCTGCGGCGCCGCGCAGCGGACGCCAGGGCTCCGCAAGCGGCGCCATCTGCTTCGGCGTCGGCCGCTCCTTCAAGCCGAGCCCGACCTTGACCGCTTCCTGCACGGCGAGGTCGCCCGCGGGCCAGGCATCGCCATGGCCGAGGCAGAACAGCAGATAGACATCGGCGGTCCACGGGCCGATCCCGGGCAGCGCCGTCAGCGTGTTGTGCGCCGCATCGGCCTCCTCATTGGCAAGGACGTCGAGGTTCAGCCGCTCCTCGGCGAGCTCGCGCGCGATGTGCTTCAGCGTCTTGATCTTGGCCGCCGACAGCCCGAGCCGGCCGAGCCGGTCGGCCCGCGCCTTGCGGATCGCGTCATGGTGGAACGGGTCGAACGCCGTGCTGACGCGCCCCCAGATCGCCGCCGCACTCGCGGTCGAGAGCTGCTGGCCGCAGATGATCGCGGCAAGCCCGGCAAATCCGGACTCGCGCTGCCGGATCGCCGGCATGCCGGTCAGCTCCAGGATCGGGCGCAGGCGGCGGTCCTGGTCGACCAGTTTGTGGATCGCGTCGTCGAGGTCGGCCTGGGTTTCGAGATGAATCAGCATTTGCGGGGTCTGCATCGGCTTGTCAGGCGCGGGCTTGACCCGCGCATCGATCTCCTATCGTAACAGAGTCTTGTCCAGGCGCATGAACCAGAGTCGCCGGGCAAGCCCGGCAATGACGCGTGACCGATGACCATGCCACCCGTTTTCCGCTTCGCGCCGAGTCCGAACGGCTACCTGCATCTCGGCCACGCCTATTCGGCGCTGCTCAACCACGACCTCGCGCGGCAGTCGGGCGGACGCCTGCTGCTGCGGATCGAGGACATCGACGCGACGCGCTGCCGGCCGGAATTCGAGCAGGCGATTTATGAGGATCTGGCCTGGCTCGGCATCGCCTGGGAGACCCCGGTGCGGCGGCAGTCCGAACATTTTGCCGCCTATGGCGCGGCGATCGACCGCCTGTCGGCCCACGAGCTGGTCTACCCGAGCTTCGAAAGCCGGACCGAGATCGCGCGGCTGGTCGCGGAGCGCGAGGCCGGGGGCGCGTGGCCGCGCGATCCGGACGGCGCGCCGCTTTATCCGGGGCTGGCCAAATCGCTGTCGGCCGAGGCGCGCGACCGGCTGATCGGGCAGGGCGTGCCGTTCGCGTTGCGGCTCGACATGGCGTCAGCCCGCGCGCGCAGCGGCGAGCTGCGCTGGCAGGACGCGGGTGAGGGGTCGGCTGGCGAGAGCGGAGACGTCGTGGCACGGCCTGAGGCCTGGGGCGACGTGATCCTGGCGCGCAAGGAGACTCCGACCAGCTACCATCTCTCGGTCGTGATCGATGACGCCCTGCAGGGCGTTACCGACGTGGTCAGGGGCGTTGACCTGTTCTGGTCGACCAGCGTACATCGGCTGTTGCAGGAACTGCTCGGTCTGCCCGTGCCAAACTACCGGCACCACCGGCTGATCCGAGATGCGGCCGGCCAAAAGCTGTCGAAATCGACTCAGGCGACCGGACTGCGCGAATTACGGGCGGCTGGGGCGAGCCCGGCCGATATCCGCCGCCTAGTCGGTTTGCCCTGGGATTTTGGCCAGGTTTGATCGCAAAGGAGTGCGGTTACCATCATGGCGCTTTGCGCGGACGCGCGGCAAACGCTGCCGTGACTCCGGCACGCCTGGCATGCCATGTTGTTGACCGGGGCGGGGATCACGGAGACCATGGCGTCAAAATCGCGCGCACGGCGCAGCAAGCGGCCATCCAAAGGGACGCCGCCGAAGACGCGCGCCGCCAAATCGCGTGCTGCCAAGACACGAACTGCCAAGACACGAACTGCCAAGGCAGGTGCCGCCAAGACGCGTACGGTCAAGGCAAGCGCCACCAAGGTGGCGGCCAAGCCGCGCCGCAAGCGGCCCTCATCAAAGCCGGCCCCGAAGGCCGGTCCCGGCATGGTCGATACCGCACTTGCTGCCTTTGCCCATGAGGTGCGGACGCCGCTCACCGGAATCCTTGCGATCAGCAATCTGCTCGCGACATCCGATCTCGGCGAGCGCGAGCGGCGCTGGGTCGATACCATCAAGGCCGGCGCCGAGCATCTGGCGAGCCTTGCGACCCTGTTCGTCGACGCCGCCCGAAGCGAGGGGCCGGGGCTCGAGATCCGGCAGGATTTCTTCGACCTGCGCACCTTGGCGCGCCACGCCGCGGATTCGCTGGCCGGCCGCGCGGCAGCCAAGGGGCTGCAGGCTTCCGTCGAGGTCTCCGACCAGCTGCCTGCCTTCGCGGTCGGCGATCCCGTCCGCCTGCGCGCGGCGCTCGAAAATCTGATCGACAACGCGGTGAAGTTCACCGAGCAGGGCAGCATCGAGCTGCGTATCGCGCCGGTGGGCGCGGCCAAGGGAAGGTCGGGCGACAAGATCGGCGTTGCGTTCGCGATCTCCGACAGTGGCATCGGCCTGACGCTATCGGAGGTCAAGCGCCTGTTCCGGCCGTTCTCGCAGGCCAACGTCTCGATCGCCGCGCGGTTCGGCGGCGCCGGGCTCGGCCTGTCGTCCGTCAGGCAGCTCGCGCGCGCCATGGGCGGCGACATCGTCGCGGACCGGCGCGCCGGCGGGGGCACCACCTTCACGCTCAAGGTGGAGCTGGCGCCCGCCGAAGGGCCGGACGGCAGCGCCTCCGGCGAGCGCGCGGCGGCGCTGATGTCGCAAGGGCTGCGGCTGCTCAGTGTCGAGGACAATCCGTTCGGCCGCGTCGTGCTCAACACGATCCTGACGGAGCTCGGTCACCACGCCGAATTCGTCGGTCAGGGCGAGGCCGCGCCCGACCGGCTCGTGCAGGGCGCCTTTGACGCCGTGCTGATGGACATGGTGCTGCCCGGCATCGGCGGCATCGAGGCGATCAAGCGCATCCGCGCGCTGCCGCCGCCGCACGGCCGTATCGTGATCGTCGGGATTTCTGGCCGGGCCGAGGACGAAGCCGCGGCGCGCGCTGCCGGCGCCGACGGCTTCCTGGTCAAGCCTGTCTCTCCGCGGGCGCTCGCGACTGCGCTGCATGAAGCGACACGCCGTGCGGCAGCCGCGACTTGATGATCGCCGCGTTCAACTCGCCGCCGAACACGAAGATCGCGGCGATGAAATATAGGAACACCAGTGCGATCACCACCGAGGCCAGCCCCGCATACATCGTGACGTAGTTGTTGGCGAAGCGTGCGAGGTACATGCCGAAGCCGATGCCCGAGAGCAGCGAAGCCACCATGGTGAAGATGATGCCGGGCAGGATCTGCGTGAAGCTGCGACGGCCCGCCGGCAGCCAGGCATGCAGGATGAAGAGCGCGACGACCAGCGCCAGGATCGTGACGCCGTAACGGGCGGTGTTGAGCAGGCTCTCGTTCGATTCGACGAAGAACGGGATATAGCGCCGCGCCGCCTCGATGATCAGCGGTCCGAGCACGATCAGGAAAGCCATCGCGAGCGAGGTGAACGCCGCGACCAGCGTGTAGCCGATCGATTCCAGCCGCAGCCAGTACCAGCGCCGCGGCTCGATCACGGCATAGGCGCGGTTCAGCGCCACCCGCAGCGCCTCGACGCCGTTGGAGGCGAAGTAGACCGCGAGCACCGCGCCGATGGTCAGGATGTCGCCGCGGGTGTTGGTCAGCACGTCGTGGATCTGGCCAGACAGCGCTTCGGCGACCTGCTGCGGCCAGACCTGCAGCATCAGCCCGACCGCCTGGTCGGCGAGCTGCTTGGAGCCGAAGAAGCCGGCCACCGAGGTCAGTACGATCAGGAACGGAAACAGCGCCATCAGCGTCGACAGCGCGATGTGGCTCGCGATCGCCCAGCCGTCGTCGGCGAGGAACGTGTAAAAGGCATCCATCACGACGTGGGTGACGTAACGAAGCTGCTTCACATTCCACCCGGCATTGTCGAAAACCGCTCGGCCCGAGAACGGACCCAGCATCTGATATTACGCGCTGAAAAGCCAGTTGGTTGCATGGCGGGGCTGTGTGGAAGTCCGCGCCCTGCGGTGTTATGTACCGCAAATGACATCTCTCCTCAGCACGATCATTCTTCCCATCGCCGTCGGCGCCGTCGCGCTGGTGCTCCTGCTCGGCCTCATCAATATGATGAAGGGCGGCTCGCCGAACACGTCGCAGAAGCTGATGCGGCTGCGCGTGCTGCTGCAGTTCGTCGCCATCGTCATCGCAATGCTCGCGGTCTGGGCGATGGGGCGCTAGGTGAGGTAGATTTGTCGGGCTATTCTCCACCTCTCCCGATCGGAGTGGTGGACTCGAACATCGAACACCGGAGCCTGCCATGGTCGTTCTCAATCGGATCTACACGCGCACCGGCGATGACGGCACCACCGCGCTCGGCTCCGGCGAGCGGCGGCCGAAATACGATCTGCGCATTGCCGCCTATGGCACGGTCGACGAGACCAATGCCGCGATCGGCGTGGTGCGGCTGCATCTTGCCGGCAGCCCCGAGGTCGATGCGATGCTCGGCCGGATCCAGAACGATCTGTTCGATCTCGGCGCCGACCTCGCGGTGCCCGAGCGCGAAGGCAAGGCCGAACGTCTGCGGATGCTGGCAAGCCAGGTCGAGCGGCTCGAGCGCGATATCGACAGCCTGAACGACCAGCTCGCGCCGCTGACCTCGTTCGTGCTGCCCGGTGGCACGCCGGCCTCTGCCTATCTGCATCTCGCCCGGACGATATGTCGCCGCGCGGAACGGATGATGGTGGAACTCGCCGCCCAACCCGATGAGCCGGTCAATCAGGCTGGCATCCAGTATATGAACCGCCTGTCGGATTTCCTGTTCGTTGCCAGCCGCTTCCAGAACAATAAGGGAGCGGGGGACGTGTTGTGGGTGCCGGGCCAAAACCGCTAAACTGGTTCAAAACCGGGGGACGGTTTTTTTGGCTTTGGCGCGTTGACCGGGAGAAACGGGACCTTTAGGTTCCGCGCCAGCCAACCGAAACCCATAAAATCAAAGCGAAAGAGGATCGATGAAGGTTCTTGTGCCGGTAAAGCGGGTCGTCGACTACAACGTCAAGGTCCGCGTCAAGAGTGACGGGACGGGCGTGGAGCTCGCCAACGTCAAGATGTCGATGAACCCGTTCGACGAAATCGCCGTCGAGGAAGCGCTGCGGCTGAAGGAAGCCGGCAAGGCGACCGAAGTGGTGGTGGTGTCGATCGGACCCGCGCAGGCCTCCGAGACCATTCGTACCGGACTTGCGATGGGCGCCGACCGCGGCATCCTGGTCAAGGCTGAAGGCAATGTCGAACCGCTCGCGGTTGCCAAGATACTGAAGGCGGTGGTCGAGGCGGAGCAGCCCGGCCTCGTCATTCTCGGCAAGCAGGCGATCGACGACGACTCGAACCAGACCGGCCAGATGCTGGCCGCGCTGCTCGGCTGGTCGCAGGCGACCTTCGCCTCCAAGCTCGAGGTCGAAGGATCCGACTTCAAGGTGACCCGCGAAGTCGACGGCGGCCTGCAGACCATCAAGCTCAAGGGCCCGGCGATCGTCACCACCGACCTGCGCCTCAACGAGCCGCGCTATGCGTCGCTGCCCAACATCATGAAGGCGAAGAAGAAGCCGATCGACGACAAGAGCGTCGCTGACTACGGCGTCGATGTGACGCCGCGTCTGGAAGTGCTGAACACCGCGGAACCGGCAGGCCGCAAGGCGGGCGTCAAGGTCAAGGACGTCGCCGAACTCGTGAACAAGCTCAAGACCGAAGCCGGGGTTCTCTGATGACGACGCTGTTGATTGCTGAACACGACCACGAGACGCTGAAGGACGCGACCAACAAGGCGCTGACCGCGGCGAGCCAGCTCGGCGGCGATGTCCATGTGCTGGTTGCCGGTGGCGGCCAGGGCACCAAGGCGGCGGCGGAAGCAGCCGCCAAGCTTGCCGGCGTCACCAAGGTGCTGGTGGCCGAAGGCCCCGCCTATGAGCACGACCTTGCCGAGCCGCTGGCTGCGCTGATCGTTGCGCTGGCTCCCGGCTATGACGCGTTCGTCGCGCCCGCGACCTCGCGCTTCAAGAATGTGATGCCGCGCGTTGCAGCCTTGCTCGACGTCATGCAGGTCTCCGAGATCATCAAGGTCGTCGCGCCCGACACCTATGAGCGGCCGATCTATGCCGGCAACGCGATCCAGACCGTGAAGTCGAAGGACGCCAAGAAGGTGATCACCGTGCGCACCTCGACCTTCGCCGCCGCCGGCGAAGGCGGCAGCGCGGCGATCGAGAACGCCGCATCGGCCGCCGATCCCGGCCTGTCGACGTTCGTCGGCGAGGAAGTCGCCAAGAGCGACCGTCCGGAGCTGACCTCGGCCAAGATCATCGTCTCGGGCGGCCGCGCCATGCAGAGCCGCGAGAACTTCGCCAAGTACATCGAGCCGCTCGCCGACAAGCTCGGCGCCGGCGTCGGCGCCTCGCGCGCCGCGGTCGATGCCGGCTATGCGCCGAACGACTGGCAGGTCGGCCAGACCGGCAAGGTGGTAGCCCCGGAACTTTATGTCGCGGTCGGCATCTCCGGCGCGATCCAGCATCTGGCCGGCATGAAGGACTCCAAGGTGATCGTCGCCATCAACAAGGATGAGGACGCGCCGATCTTCCAGGTCGCCGATTACGGCCTGGTCGCCGACCTCTACCAGGCGGTTCCGGAGCTCACCGAAGCGCTCGGCAAGCTCGGAAAGTAAGCGACAAGACACCGGCCGGATGGGTAAGCTCCGGCCGGTGTTATTATTTTCGAGGCAATGATCCGGAAACGTTTTTCCGAAAGGATCATGCCCGACAGGGGAAATATGGGATCCGGGTGCGATTACCTGTAATCACATCATGGTCCCGGGAAACGTTTTCCGGCGGATTGGGCAACCCGGAAGGCTTCGCTTCGGGTATCGTTGGAATTGGGCAGGCGCGATGTGCGCGCCGTTCCGGTGGATGACAAGATGACGGTGGCAATCAAAAAGGTCGGCGTGATCGGTTCGGGTCAGATGGGCAATGGCATTGCCCATGTGGCGGCGCTGGCCGGCTTCGACGTGGTGCTCAACGACGTGTCCGGCGACCGGCTGAAGTCGGCGCTGGCGACCATCAACGGCAATCTGACCCGCCAGGTCGCCAAGAAGGCGATCAGCGAGAGCGAGCGCAAGCAGGCGCTCGACCGCATCACCTCCGCCGAGTCGCTCGACGCGCTCGCCGATTGCGATCTCGTGATCGAGACCGCGATCGAGAAGGAAGAGACCAAGCGCAAGATCTTCCATGAGGTCTGCGCGGTGCTGAAGCCCGAGGCGATCGTCGCGACCAACTCGTCGTCGATCTCGATCACAAGGCTCGCCGCCTCGACCGACCGCCCGGAGAAATTCATCGGCATTCATTTCATGAATCCGGTGCCGGCGATGGAACTGGTCGAGCTGATCCGCGGCATCGCCACCGACGACATGACCTTCGACACCGCCAAGGCGTTCGTCGCCAAGCTCGGCAAGCAGGTCGCGGTGTCGGAGGATTTCCCCGCCTTCATCGTCAACCGCATCCTGCTGCCGATGATCAACGAGGCGATCTACACGCTGTATGAAGGCGTCGGTAACGTCGAGGCGATCGATGCCGCGATGAAGCTCGGCGCGCACCATCCGATGGGCCCGCTCGAGCTCGCCGATTTCATCGGCCTCGACACCTGCCTGTCGATCATGCAGGTGCTGCACGAGGGGCTCGCCGACTCCAAGTACCGGCCGTGTCCGCTGCTGGTGAAATATGTCGAGGCCGGCTGGCTCGGACGCAAGAGCCAGCGCGGCTTCTACGACTATCGCGGCGACAAGCCGATCCCGACGCGGTAATCCATCGCGCCTTCAGGTCAGCGCCCGCAGCAGCGCAAGCGCCGCGGGCACCAGACCGATAATCATCGTCACACCCGTTCCAAGTCCGAACAGATGCGCCGCCAGTGCGAGGCGCTGGCTCTGTGCGTGAGGCGTCATTGCAGCGCCGCGCAGGCGCGCTTCAGCCGCCTTGCGGCCTCCTCGATGGTCGATGACGGGTTGGCGAAGGTGAGGCGGATATAGGGCGACAGCCCGAGATCCTCGCCGGGAAACACCGCGACATCGGCGGCCTCGAGCAGATAGGCCGAGAAATCGCGGTCGGTCCGGATCACCCTGCCATCCGGCGCGCGCTTGCCGATCACGCCGGCGCAGGCGACCAGCAGATAGAACGTGCCTTCCGGCGGCGTGCAGGATAGCCCGGCGCATTCGTTCAGCAGGTCGGCAAAGCGGTCGCGCTTGGCGCGCAGGATGGCGGCGCGCTCAAGCAGCACATCCTGCGCGCCGTCGAGCGCGGCAACCGCGGCGGCCTGGCTGATCGACGACGCGCCGGACGTGGTCTGCGACTGGATGGTGATCATCTCGCGGATCAGCGTCGATGGTCCGGCGGCATAGCCGATGCGCCATCCCATCATCGCGTAGCTCTTGGCGAGGCCGCTGACGGTCAGCGTCCGCGGCTTGAGGCGCGGCTCGATTTCCGCAAGCGTCGGCGCGGGCGCGCCGCCGAACACGATGTGCTCGTAGAGCCCGTCGGCCAGCACCCAGATGTCCGGATGCCGCAAAAGGACCGCGGCGATCTCGGACAGATCCTCACGCGAATACAGCGCGCCGGACGGGTTGACCGGATTGTTGACGATGATCCAGCGGGTTCGCGCCGAAATCGCCGCCTGCAAATCCTCTGCGCGCAGCTTGAAGCCGTTGTTCTGTGCGCACGGCACCACCACCGGCGCCGCGCCGGCAAGCCGCACCTGATCGAGATAGGGTGCCCAATAGGGCGCGGGGATGATCACCTCGTCGTCAGGCGCCAGCGTCGCCAGCAGCGCGTTGAACAGCGCCTGGGTCGAGCCGTTGGTGATGACGATCTCGTCCAGCCCGTAGTCGAGATGATGGTCGCGCAGCAGCGCGGCCCGCACCGCCCGCTTCAGCTCCGGCGTGCCGTCGACATCGGTGTAGCGGGTCTCGCCGCGCAATGCCGCTTGATGCGCCGCCGCGATCACGTGATCCGGCGTCGGGAAATCCAGATTGCCCGACGACAGCTCGATGATGTCGCGCCCGGCCGCGCGCAGTTCGCGGGCACGGCGCCGCAGCACCGACGCGGGCGATGCCTTGATGCCCCTCATCCGCGGCGAGAGGGATGGCAAGACGGATGGCAAGAAGGATGGGATGGCTGAAGCGGGCGCCATGGCGGTTCTCCTGTCGGGTTGGACCCAACCTAGGAGCTTCTTGATCATTGAAAAATCATATGGAATAGTATTTCAATGATTATGATTTTAAATGTATGACCATGAAGGCACTCGATATCGAGGCAGTGCAGGCCTTTGTGCTGGTCGCCGATCTCAGCAGCTTCACGCGTGCTGCGCAGGCGATGGAGACCACGCAGTCCGCGGTCAGCCTGAAGATCAGGCGTCTGGAAGACGGCCTCGGCCGGCGGCTGCTGGAGCGAACGCCGCGGCTGGTTCGGCTGTCAGCTGAAGGTGCCGCCTTCCTCGGCGCCGCGCGCAATCTGGTTGCCGCGCATCAATCGGCGATCGGCTCGTTTGCCGTCGAGCATCGGCGACTGGTCGTCGGCATCAGCCACCACATCGTCGGATCGGAGCTCGCCTCGCTGCTGAAGCGGATGAACACCACCGATCCCGGGCTGGTGATTCAGCTGCACGTCGATACGTCGCGTTCGGTGCTCAGCGCATTCGATGACGGCAAGCTCGATGCTGCGATCGTGCTTCGCCACGACGCCAAGCGCCGCGATGGCGACGTGCTGTTCGAGGAATCGTTCAGCTGGATGGCCGCGCCTGATTTTCACCATCGGCCGGGCGAGCCGTTGCGCCTCGCCACGCAAGCCGCGCCGTGCAGCGTGCGGGCCATGGCAGTCGAGGTTCTCGACGCCGCCGGCATCGCCTGGACCGAGGCGTTCGTCGGCGGCGGGCTGTCGACGATCGGAGCCGCGATCTCCGCAGGCCTTGCGATCGCGGCGCTGGCGCGGCGCGTGGCGCCGGCCGATACCGTCGACCTCGGGCCGCGGCTTGGGCTGCCGCCGCTGCCGTCCCGCGACGTGGTGCTGCACTCAAGGCTGTCTGACGCGCGGACACGGCAGGCGCTGCGCACCCTCGGCGCGGCCTTCGCGGCGAACGCGGCCTGAGACGCGGATCATCGAGCGAGCGGGAGCGTCGAGGCCTATGCGTCAGCCTGACGCGGCCATCGATTACCCAAGCATTAACTTTCGCGCGTTACCTCAAACCCCAGTTTTGGGAGTGCCGCGTATGGACATGATGAGCATGGTCACCAGCATCCTGTCGATGCAGCAGGGCAATTTGCAGGGCGAGATCGCGACCCGCGTCACCAAGCAGAACCTCGACGCCGAGAAGTTCGCGGTTCAGACCCTGCTCGGCACGCCTTCCACCGCGAATTTGTCGCCCGGCATCGGCGACAACCTCAACGCCGTCGCCTGATCCCACACTCCAAGCGCGCTTGTCCTCATCCTGAGGAGCCGCGCAGCGGCGTCTCGAAGGATTGAGGCCACCGACGGGCCGGCATGGTTCGAGACGGCGCTCCGCGCCTCCTCACCATGAGGGTCTGAGATCTCTAGAACCCGGCTGCGGCCGGCTGCAGCGCGGCCTTCACCAGCTTGATCGCGTCGTCGCTCGCCCACTCGGCGGGACCGGCGATATTGGCGATCTCGCAGCCGTTGCCGTCGACCAGCACCGAGGTCGGCATGCCGAGCGCCTTGCTTATGTTCTTAAGGTCCTGAAAAACCTTGGCTTTCTGATCCGAAAAATAACCGAGACTGGTCAGATTGGCCTCTTTCAGGAAGTTTTTCGGCTTGTCCGGGTCGCGGGTGTCGATGTTGATCGCGACCACCTCGAAATCCTTGCCGCCGAGCTTGGTCTGCAGGCTGTCGAGCGCCGGCATTTCCTTGCGGCAGGGCACGCACCAGGTCGCCCACAAATTGACCAGCACGGTCTTACCGCGCCAGTCCGAGAGCTTCTTCGGCTGGCCGTTGGCGTCCTCGAAGGTCAGGTCGGGCAGTCTCAGGGGGGTGGTCGCCATGGTCAGCGCCGCGACCTCGCCGTGGGCGAGCGGAGCGATCTTCTTCGCCAGAGCCACCGCGCTGTTGCAGGCGATATCGCCGCCCGCGGGATGCTTGAGGCTGGAGACCCCGACATAGCCGATCACGGCCCCGGCCAGCACGGCGCCGATCACCAGCGGGATACGCCACTTGGCGGTCGGCCTGGCGGTCGGGTTGGGTGGGGTCGTCTCGGGCATATCGTTTGTCATCCTGGGTCAGATGTGGCTAAGCAGTGCCGGGAATACGACCGGAACTGCGGTGCTGTTTCGCCGCCTCCGGCCATGAAACCGCAAGGCTGAAATACGAATTCGTGAGCGAGATGTCATGAGCAACAAGATGTGGGGCGGCCGATTCTCGGAACGTCCCGACGCGATCATGGAGGAAATCAACGTCTCCATCGACGTCGACCGTCACCTTTATGCCCAGGACATTGCCGCGTCCAAGGCCCACGCCGCGATGCTCGCCGCGCAGGGCATCATCACGTCAGCTGATGCGAAAAATATCGGCAAAGGTCTAGACACGATTTTGTCAGAGATCGGCAAGGGCGATTTCGATTTCAAGCGCGCGCTCGAGGACATTCATATGAATGTCGAGTCGCGGTTGTCCGAATTGATCGGGCCCGCGGCGGGCCGGCTGCACACCGCGCGCTCGCGCAACGACCAGGTCGCGACCGATTTCCGGCTCTATGTCCGCGACACCATCGATGAGACCAATGCGGCGCTGGCCGCATTCCAGCAGGCGCTGGTCGCCCGCGCGCTGGAGCATGCCGGCACGGTGATGCCGGGCTTCACCCATCTGCAGACCGCCCAGCCCGTGACCTTCGGTCATCATCTCCTGGCCTATGTCGAGATGGCCGGCCGCGACCGCGGCCGCTTCGCCGACGCACGCAAGCGGCTGAACGAATCGCCGCTGGGAGCGGCCGCGCTCGCCGGCACCTCGTTTCCGATCGACCGCGCCGCGACCGCCGAGGCGCTCGGCTTCGACCGTCCGATGGCCAATTCGCTCGACGCGGTATCCGACCGCGATTTCGTGCTGGAGACGCTGTCGGCGGCCGCGATCTGCGCCGTGCACATGTCGCGCTTTGCCGAGGAAATCGTGATCTGGACCTCGCCCTTGGTCGGCCTCGTCAAGCTCAGCGACAAGTTCACCACCGGCTCGTCGATCATGCCGCAGAAGCGCAATCCGGACGCGGCCGAGCTGGTGCGTGCCAAGACCGGCCGCGTGATCGGTGCGCTCACTGCGCTCCTGATCGTGATGAAGGGCCTGCCGCTCGCCTATCAAAAGGACATGCAGGAGGACAAGCAGGGCGCGATGGAGGCCTTCGAGGCGCTGTCGCTCGCGATCCGCGCCATGACCGGCATGGTCGAGGACCTGGTGCCGGACGAAGCAAAGATGAAGGCCGCCGCCGGCGAGGGCTACGCCACCGCGACCGACCTTGCCGACTGGCTGGTGCGCACCCTGAAGATGCCGTTCCGCGACGCCCACCACGTGACCGGGCGCATCGTCGGGCTGGCCTCGAAGCGGGGCGTGCCGCTGCACGAGCTGCCGCTCAAGGCCATGCAGGAGGTCGAGCCGAAGATCACGGCCGACGCGCTGAAGGTGCTCAGCGTCGAATCCTCGGTGCAGAGCCGGACCTCGTTCGGCGGCACGGCGCCGAAGAATGTGATGGCGCAGGCCAAGGCCTGGGCCAAGCGGCTGGAAAAAGAGCGAAAATTGGGCTGAACCGGAAAATTTGGCCGTGATTTCATGGCGCTCCGCCTCTCGCCAGAGCACGCCAATGTTTGTATGGTGCCGCCCGAATTGGGGAATTCGTCGTGATTAGCAAGAACCGCCTGACCCCGTCGGGATGGGCCATCATTGTGCTGGGCGTATCAGCGCTGGCGCTCGGCGGCTGCGGCCGCAAGGGACCGCTCGACCTGCCGCCGACCGCGAACGTCGCGCCGGGCGCAGCACCGAGCGACACCGAGAGCGAACGGGCGGCACAGCCCAGCGTGTTCAATCCGACCTACGGCTCGGATGCCGCGCCGGCCGCGCCGCGAGGCAATAAACGGTCTTTCCTCCTCGATCCGCTGCTCGGCAATTAGTATCTGGAGCATGATCCGGAAAAGTGGAAACCGGCTTTCCCTCGCGACAAACGCGGAAGGCGTTTGCGCGGAGATCATGCTCAAACAATCCAGCGTGTCATGAACCATTTCGACTATCGCGACGGCGTGCTGCACGCCGAGGCGGTCAATCTCATTGAGCTGGCGGAGGCCGTCGGCACGCCGTTCTATTGCTATTCGACCGCGACGCTGGAGCGCCACTACCGCGTCTTCACCGAAGCCTTCGCCGGCGAGAAGGCGCTGGTCTGCTACGCCATGAAGGCGAACTCCAATCAGTCGGTGCTGCGCACCCTGGCCAAGCTCGGCGCCGGCGCCGACGTGGTGTCCGGCGGCGAGTTGAAGCGGGCGCTGGCGGCCGGGATTCCGCCCTCGAAGATCGTGTTCTCCGGCGTCGGCAAGACCGAGAGCGAGCTGCGCGCCGCGCTCGCCACCGACATCCTCTGCATCAATATCGAGTCCGAGCCGGAGCTCGAGATGCTGTCGCGTCTCGCGGTCGAGATGAAGAAGACGGCCCGCATCTCGGTGCGGGTCAATCCCGATGTCGAAGCCGGCACCCATGCCAAGATTTCGACCGGCAAGTCCGAGAACAAGTTCGGCATTCCGATCGCGCGCGCCCGCGAGGTCTATGCCCGTGCGGCAACGCTGCCGGGCATCAAGGTCACCGGCACCGATGTGCATATCGGCAGCCAGATCACCGATCTCGGGCCGCTGGAGGTCGCTTTCCGGCTGCTCGCCGAATTCGTGCAGACGCTCCGCGCCGATGGCCACGACATCTCGCATATCGATTTCGGCGGCGGCCTCGGGATTCCCTATTACATGGATCGCGCCGCGCCGCCGGCGCCGGACGCCTATGCCGCGATGGTCAAGCGCGTCACGCACAATCTCGGCTGCACGCTGATGTTCGAGCCGGGCCGCATGATCGTCGGCAATGCCGGCATCCTTGTCACCCGCGTGATCCATGTGAAGCCGGGCGATGCCAAGAACTTCGTCATCATCGACGCCGCGATGAACGACCTGATCCGGCCGACACTGTATGAGGCGCATCACGACATTCTGCCGGTGCGTCAGCCTGCACCCGGCACCCCGACCATGATCGCCGACGTGGTCGGCCCGGTCTGCGAGACCGGCGATTACCTCGCGCTCGACCGCGCGCTGCCGCAGCCGAAGGCCGGCGATCTCCTGGCGATCATGACCGCCGGCGCCTACGGCGCGGTGCAGTCCGGCACCTACAACACGCGGCCTCTGGTGCCCGAAGTGCTGGTCAAGGACGACCAGTACGCCGTGGTCCGCCCGCGCATCGACGTCGACGCCCTGATCGCGATGGACAAGCCCGCGCCGTGGCTGTGAGGCACTGGCGTGCCGCATCGTGGTGTCGTCCCTGCGAAAGCAAGGACCCATAACCACCGCTCTTGATTGTTGTACCGAGCTGGGGCCCCAGCTCAGCTAAACCACGAAGTCCTGTGGTTATGGGTCCCGGGTCGCGCTTCGCTTGCCCGGGACGACAACGTTTATTTCGGCGAGAGCGCTATTTGGCTGCGTGAGCCCCGCCCTTACCACCACCGACGATCACGCCCGCGGCCTTCTCGATCGGCTTGATTGCCGCGGTGAAGTCCGAATCCGGTCCCTCGTCGCGGATGATGACTTCCCAGAGCCGGCCGACCGCTTCGGCGACTTCCATCGAAAGCCCGAGCGAACGCATTTCCTCGACCGCAAGCCGCACGTCCTTCACCATCAGCCCGGTGGCGAAGCCGAAGTCGAAGCTGCGCGGCAACACCGAGCGCGGAAACTTGTCGCGGCTCGCGGTGTTCAGCCCGGAGCCGGCATTGATGACGTCGATCATCACGGCCGGATCGAGCCCGGACTTCACGCCCATCACAACCGCCTCCGAGGTCGCCACCATCGCGGTTGCCGACAGGAAGTTGTTGGCGAGTTTCATGGTCTGGCCGGAGCCCGGCTTGGTGCCGATGAAGAACACCTTGCCGATCACGTCGAGCGCGCCCTTCACCAGCTCGAAATCGGCGCGCGGGCCCGACACCATCACCGCGAGCGTGCCCTTCTCGGCGCCGGAGACGCCGCCGGAGACCGGGCTGTCGATCTGCACGATGTTCTTCTTGGCCAGCAGATCGTGGATCTTCACCGCCATCTGCGAGCCGACGGTGGAGAGGTCGATGAAGCGTTTGACGCGCTTGCCCTCGATCACGCCGCCCGCGCCGGTCGCGACCTCGAGCGAAGCCTGCAGCGAAGGCAGGCTCGCCATCACGGTCTCGACGCGGTCGGCGATGTCCTTGGGCGAGCTTGCGGCCGCCGCGCCGAGCGCAACCAGTCTGTCGAGCGCGTCCTTGCTGGTGTCGAACACGGTGAGCTTGTGGCCGGCCTCGATCAGCCGGCGCGCCATCGGGAAGCCCATCTTCCCAAGGCCGATGAATCCGATTTCCATGAGTCGTTCCTCTACGTCGTTATGTGGCGAGCCGTGCACCCCGTACTCGATGTCGTCCCTGCGAAAGCAGGGACCCATTACCCCAGGACTAAGTTGTTTGGTTCCGCTGGGGCCACAGCCGTCGTAGCGACAGCGAGCTGTGGTTATGGGTCCCTGCTCGCGCTGCGCTTGGCCGGGACGACAACGAGTGGAGTTCGCTCACGCCTTGTCGAGTTCGGCGAACACCTCGCGCGCGATGCGGAAGCTGTCGACGCCGGCCGGGATCCCGGCATAGATCGAGACCTGCATGAAGATCTCGCGGATTTCGTCGCGGGACACGCCGTTGGTCAGCGCGCCCTTGATGTGGGCCTTCAATTCGTGCGGCCGGTTCAGGATCGAAATCATGGCGAGGTTGAGCATGCTGCGGGTCTTGCGCGGCAATTCCTCACGGCCCCAGACCGCGCCCCAGCAATATTCGGTGACGAGTTCCTGGAATGGCTTGTTGAAGCTGTCCGAATTCTTCAGCGCATTGTTGACATAGGCTTCGCCCAGCACCGCCTTGCGGATTTCGAGCCCCTTGTCGTGCGTTTTTTGGTCCATATCGCGTTCCTCATGCGTTAATGCGATGGTTCGGCCGCGACGTTACGGGGTCGAACCGCCGCAGTCACGCCTTCGTGTTATGCGTATTTCCCGGTGTGGGTTACGCCTTGGAACGGGTGCCTCAAAGCCGCCGCCGTGCTAGGCTGACCTGCCGGCTACCCCGGAGATTTTATTGAGCGGAGCCAACATCGATCCCTCTGACCCGTCACGCGCCGTCCGCGACAGCGATGCGGTCGCGCGGCTGAAACTGACAGAGGCTCTGCAGCGGGCAAGGTTCGCGATTGCGTGGGAACGGGCCTGGCCGCATCTGGCGCGGTTCCTGACGGTCGCAGGATTGTTCCTGGTCGCGTCCTGGGCCGGCCTGTGGCTGGTGCTGCCGTTTGTCGCACGCGTGGCTGGCGCCGGCCTGTTCGCGATTGCCGCGCTCGCGGCGCTGTCGCCGCTGGTGCGCTTCCGCTGGCCGAGCCGCGAGGAGGGCCTGAGCCGGCTCGACCGCGGCGCCGGCATCCGCCATCGCCCGGCGACCACGCTCTCCGACACGCTCACCAACAAGGACCCGTATGCGCTGGCGCTGTGGCAAGCGCAGCGCGAGCGCACGCTGGCCTCGATCAAGCGCATCCGCGCCGGCTTGCCGCGGCCGCGCGTCTCGCTGCACGACCCCTGGGCGCTGCGTGCGCTGGTCATCGTGATGCTGGTCGCGAGCTATGTCGCCGCCGGCGACGAGCGCGGTCTGCGGGTCGCTTCCGCATTCGACTGGAACGGCATCATGGCGCCGGCCAATGTCCGGGTCGATGCCTGGGTGACGCCGCCCAACTACACCGGCAAGCCGCCGATCATCCTGTCGAACGCCAACAAGGACGCCAACGCGGCCGACACCGCCCCGCTCGCGGTCCCGGCCGGCAGCACGCTCCTGGTGCGCTCCAGCGGCGGCAGCATCGACGTTGTCGTCGGTGGCGGCGTCACCGAGGTCGCGCCGGATGGGCAGGCGCCCAAGGGCACCAACGAGCGGCATTTCAAGATCACCGGCGACGGCACCGCGCATGTCCGTGCGCCGGCCGGCCAGCCGCAGTGGAAATTCACCGCGACGCCGGACCGTCCGCCGTCGATTGCGCTCGCCAAGGATCCGGAGCGGCAGGCGCGCGGCGCGCTGCAGATGTCCTACCGGCTCGAGGACGATTACGGCGTCAGCGAAGCGCGCGCGCAATTCGCGGCGCGGCCGACCGATGCGCCGAAGGATGCTGACGGCAAGAAGGATGCCGACGGCAAGGCGGCGCAGCCGCGGCCGCTGTTCGAGCCGCCGCAATTCGCGCTGGTGCTGCCGAATGCGCGCACCCGCAACGGCGTCGGCCAGACCGTGAAGGACCTCAGTGAAGACCCCTATGCCGGCGCCGACGTGACCTTGACGCTGACGGCCAAGGACGAGGCCGGCAATGAAGGCAAGAGCGAGCCGTTCAACATGCGGCTGCCGGAGCGCCTGTTCACCAAGCCGTTGGCGCGCGCGCTGATCGAGCAGCGCCGTATCCTGGCGCTCGACGCCAACCAGAACGGCCAGGTGTTCGCCGCGCTCGAGGCGCTGATGATCGCGCCGGAAATGTTCATGCCGGAGACAGGCCATTATCTCGGCCTTCACACCGTGAGCCGGCAGCTCGAGGCGGCGCGCACCGACGACCAATTGCGCGAGGTCGTCGCCAGCCTGTGGTCGCTCGCCGTCACCATCGAGGACGGCAACATCTCGGACGTCGACAAGGCGCTGCGCGCGGCGCAGGACGCGCTCAAGCAGGCGCTGGAGCGCGGCGCGACCGACGAGGAGATCAAGAAGCTCACCGACAATCTGCGCGCGGCACTGGACAATTTCCTGCGCCAGATGGTCGAGCAGTTCCGCAACAATCCGCAGCAGCTCGCCCGGCCGCTCGATCCCAACGCCAAGGTGTTGAGCCAGCAGGATCTCAAGAACATGCTCGATCGCATGGAGCGGCTGTCACGCTCCGGCGACAAGGATGCGGCGCGGCAGCTGCTCGAGCAGATGCAGCAGATGCTGGAAAACCTGCAGATGGCGCAGCCCAATCAGGGCGACGACGACATGCAGCAGTCGCTCAACGAACTCGGCGACATGATCCGCAAGCAGCAGCAATTGCGCGACAAGACCTTCAAGCAGGGTCAGGATTCCCGCCGCGACCGCATGCGCGGCAAGCAAGGCGAGCAGTCGATGGGCGACCTGCAGCAGGACCAGCAGGCGCTGCGCGACCGCCTGAAGAAGCTGCAGGAAGAGCTCGCCAAGCGCGGCATGGGACCGGACCAGCGCGGCCAGAAGGGCCAGAAAGGTCAGGGTCAGAAGGGCGACCAGGCGCAGCAGGGCGATCAAGGCGGCGACCAGGGCGATGACGGCGATGATGGGCTCGACCAGGCCGATTCCGCGATGGGCGACGCCTCCGGGCGGCTGGGCGAGGGCAATGCCGACGGCGCGGTGGATTCGCAGGGCCGTGCGCTGGATGCGCTGCGCAAGGGCGCCCAGAGCCTTGCCGACGCGATGCAGCAGGGCGACGGCGACCAGCCGGGCGACAGCCCCGGCAACCGCGCCGGCCGCCAGCAGAGCGGCGGCAACCAGACCGATCCGCTCGGCCGTCCGTTGCATGGTCGCGAATTCGGCGACGACTACACGGTGAAGATCCCCGGCGAGATCGACGTGCAGCGCGTCCGCCGCATCCTCGAAGAGCTGCGCCGCCGCCTCGCCGATCCGTCGCGGCCGCAGATCGAGCTCGACTACATCGAGCGGCTGCTGAAGGATTATTGAGGCCCGCGCCTCGTCCTCGACTGTCGCCGCGAAAGCGGGTGACAGCATTCAAGAGACATCAACGCCTGAATCGAACGGCCGTGGCAAGTTGGATGCCGCGCTTTCGCGAGCATGACGCGAAATCTGCACGACGGCCGTAAGCCGGCAGACGTCAGCTTCCGCGGGCGACGCACCTCGCGTTGCAATCGGTGCGATCGGGTCCGCCGGTTTCGCACAATTTCATTAAAATTGTCGGGTTCCCGTTGGTGCGCATTTAAGTCGCTTGCGTCACCTTACTTCGGAAAATTGGCAAGCGTCTCAGGAGAGCACATGAGGCACAGCCGTTTATTCATTGCTTCGTCATACCGGCCATTGGGTATTACTCGCCGGCACCAACATCAGACCAGCTTGGTTCGACACTTCGGTCGAGACCAGTCGGGCAGCTATGTCATCATTTCAGCGCTGCTCATGCCGGTCCTGGTCGGCACGGCAGGGCTCGGTACCGAAGTGGGATGGTGGTACTACAAACACAAGAACATGCAGAGTGCCGCCGACTCCGGCGCGGTCAGCGCCGCAACCGCGGCAAGTGCAGGCGCCGACCTTTTGTCCGAAGCCAACGCGGTCACGGCAAACTACGGTTACGCGAACGGGGCGAACAACGTCACGGTCACGGTCAATCAACCGCCGAAAACCGGCAGTCAGACGTCGAACCTGCAGGCGATCGAAGTCATCGTGAGCCAACCGCAACAGCGGTTGCTGTCGGCCTTGTTCGGCTCGGCCCCTGTGCCGGTCACCGCGCGCGCGGTCGCCCTGCCGAATTCCGGGACGGGCTGCGTACTTGCGCTCAACGCCAGCGCCAGTCCCGCGGTCAACGTGAGCGGCGGCAACCAGCTCAACCTGATCAAGTGCAACCTTTACAGCAACTCGGGTGCAAGCCCATCGCTCAACGTGGCCGGCAGCGCGACCGTCTCTGCGAATCAGGTCGGCGTCGTCGGCGACGTCTCCGGCACCAGCAACATCACCGCCACCAACGGTGTCAAAACGCACATGCAGCCGATGGCTGACCCGTATGCGACCGTCTCTCCGCCATCGAAGCCGAGCTGCACCAACGCCAAGATCACAGTCAATTCCAACGGAAAGACGAACTCGCTCAGCCCCGGCTGCTACTCCGGCAGCATTACGGTCAATGCCGGCGCAACGCTGAACCTCGATCCGGGCATCTACTATCTGGACGGCGCCAATCTGAGCGTCTCCGGGAACGCCACGATCACGGGCAGCGGCGTGACCCTGGTCTTCACCGGCTCGGGAAGCAAGTGGGGCACGGCTTCGATCGGCAGCAACGCGATCATCGATCTGACGGCGCCGACCTCGGGCTCCACGAAGGGCATCGTCATGTATGGCGACCGCAACATGCCAGCCGGGACTGCCTTTAATCTCACGGGTGGCGGCACCCAGAACTTCGGCGGCGCCATCTACCTGCCAAAGGTCAACCTCAGCTTCAGTGGTGGTAACGGCACCAGCACATCCTGCACCAAGATCATCGCAGATACCCTGACGTTCACCGGCACGTCGAGCGTTCAGGTCAATTGTTCGGCGCTCGGCACCGCGACGATCGGCTTGCAAACCGCGCAACTCATCGAATGAGGTTGGCCCCGATGCAAATCCAGAAATCCTCACCCTCGAGCCACGGCGGGTTGCTTTGCTCTCTGACACGGCGCATGAGCGCCGCCGTTCACGACAGACGCGGCGTCGCGGCCATCGAATTCGGCATCATGATTCCGTTGCTGTCCCTGATGGTCGTCTCGGTGACCGACATCGGGCTGGCACTCTATCGCAAGATGCAGATCGAGAATGCCGCGCAAGCGGGAGCGCAATACGCCATCGTGCGCGGCTTTGACGAGACTGGCGTTACCGGCGCCGTGACAGCCGCCACGAATTCCACAGCCATCAGCGCTTCGCCCAAGCCGTACCAGTTTTGCGGGTGCCCGACGAGTGCGGGGGTTAACACCGTCAGTTGCGGCGCGGTCTGCCCCAGCGGCGCGCAGGCCGGAACATATGCCATGGTTTCGGCGCAAGGGACCTACTACACGCTGATCAATTATCAGATTGTGGCGGCCTCATACACCTATAGCGCCCAGTCCACTGCGAGGCTGCAGTGAAACTCACAACACTATGGCGGGACAATCGCGGGGCCTCGGCGCTGGAATTCGCCCTGACCGCTCCCGCGTTCTTCCTGTTCATATTTGGCATCGTCGAATTCGGACTGCTGTTCTGGACCCAGCTCGGGCTACAGCACGGCACCGAAATGGCGGCGCGTTGTGCGACCGTCAACAGCACGCTCTGTCCAAGCGGCAGCGCCATCACGAATTACGCCGCGCAGCAGGCGTTCGGCCTTACACTGCCGGCGCAGACATTCACCTATTCCACGTCAGCCTGCGGCAACGTGGTCAGCGCGAGTTATGCATTTCAATTTGCCCAATTTCTCAATTTGTCCCCGGTGACGCTGACCGCCCGGGCATGCTTTCCGAGTTGACCTCGTAACCCTAGCTGGCCTTCCGCGCCGCCAGCGCGTCCGCGACTGCGGTGCGGATATCGGCCACCGAGAACGGTTTCGTCACCACGTCATGCACGATCGCCTCGAGGCCGGAGGCGCGCTCGCGCTGATGGGCGAAGCCGGTCATCAGCAGGATCTTCAACGCAGGGAAGTCGCGCGCCGCGGTCAGCGCCAGCGCGATGCCGTCCATCACGGGCATCTGGATGTCGGTGAGCAGAAGGTCGAACGCGCCTCCGTCGCGCGTCAGCACCTCCAGCGCCTCGGCGCCGTCCTGCGCGGTCACGGTTTCGTGGCCGTCCATGGCGATGGCGCGCGCCACCAGCGAACGCATCGAGTCTTCGTCGTCGGCGATCAGAACACGCGTCATGGTGATTGGTCGGTTCCCGATGGAGTTGACCGGCGGCTCACGCGCGGCTGCCGGTGAGATCACGCTTGTTGAAGAAGCGTACGTCGATATTGCGGCCTTCGGGCGGCGGCGAGGCGAGGCGCGACTTGAAGAAGGCCCGCTCGCCGGGATTGAGCACCGGCTGCTCCAGCACGGCGTTCCAGGCGTAGATTTCGGCGCCCTGCGCGTCGCGGACCGAGAAGCGCAGCCGCGGCAATTCGACCGGCTTCCTGGTCTGGCCGACGATCATGCCCTCGATCACCAGCACCGGCTTGCCGTCCACGGTCTCGTTGGTGATCTTGAGATCCTTGAAGGCGAGCCCGCGCAAATTCACGTCGAGCCCGGCCATCTTGTAGAACAGCGCGGTCTGCGGCAGCAGCCGCACCACGTCGTTGCGCCAGACGAACAGCGCGACGACCAGCGCGGCCATGGCGCCACAGGTGGTCGGCAGGGCGCCGATCACGGGCATGAACGGAATTCGGGGCAGGGCGGGCAGGCGGAACAGGCGGGGAAGCCGGGGCAGGCGGAAGCGGCCCCTGGTTCCCGCGTCCCCGTCGGCATGGGCCGCGGCATCGGCCTCGGCCAGCGCCGGCCATTCCGAGGCGGCGTCGCTGCCTTCGGCGGGCAAATCGGCCGAAATCGAGGGGCTCTCGACCACCGGGGTCGCGTCAGCCTCCTCCCGGCCCATGGCCTCCCATTCGGCGGCGAGATCGGAACCGGCGGACTGATAGGCCAGGGTGGGCGTGGTCGCCCCGATGGCGTCCTCCGGCCGGGCCAGCCAGACCTCCCGGCAGCGGGAACAGCGGACGGTACGTCCGGCCTCGCCCAGGGTGGCCGGATTGATGGCGTAGGATGTTGTACAATGCGGGCAAACAATATGCATGGAGGCCGAATCTCCACCGTGTGGATGCCCGGATGCTACCTAGCGACCGTTAACGAATCGGAAACCATAACCGAAGCACAAGCTTTCTGTGCGGTTCGCGGACGCTCGGCCGAAGTTCGGGCCGTCTTCGCCGTCGGTGTGGGGTATTGGGCCATCGGCCCTCTCGAACGGAGCTAGCGCATTGGTTCGGTTCGAAAATGTCGGTCTGCGCTACGGGCTCGGCCCGGAGATTTTGCGCGACCTCTCGTTCATGATCCCGGCGCACTCGTTCCAGTTCCTCACCGGGCCGTCGGGCGCGGGCAAGACCTCGCTGCTGCGGCTCTTGTTCCTGTCGTTGCGGCCGACCCGCGGGCTGGTCAATCTGTTCGGCAAGGACGTCTCGCTGCTGAGCAAGGACCAGGTCGCCGACCTGCGCAAGCGGATCGGCATCGTGCTGCAGGATTTTCGCCTGCTCGATCACATGACCACCTATGAGAATGTCGCGCTGCCGTTCCGCGTGATGGGCCGCGAGGAATCGAGCTATCGCCGAGAGGTGATCGATCTGTTGAAATGGGTGGGCCTCGGCGAGCGCATGGATGCGCTGCCGCCGATCCTGTCGGGCGGCGAGAAGCAGCGCGCCGCGATCGCGCGCGCGGTGATCTCGCGGCCGCAGCTGCTGTTGGCGGACGAGCCGACCGGCAGCGTCGATCCGACGCTCGGGCGCCGCTTGCTGCGGCTGTTCATCGAGCTCAACAAATCCGGCACCGCGGTCATCATCGCGACCCACGACATCACGCTGATGGATCAATACGAGGCGCGGCGGCTGGTGCTGCATCAGGGACGGCTGCACATCTATGAATAGGAGCGGCGACGAGAAAGTGTCGTTGGTCGATCTCGGGCGCGAACGCCCGCAGGTCCCGGCCACTGCGCGCAACATGTCGCCGATCGTGCCGCGCGCCTCGATCTCGGGCCGTGCGCTGGTCGCGGTCGTCGCGATCATGACCTTCCTCGCCTCGCTGACGACAGGCACCGTGCTGCTGGTCAGCGCGTCGGCCGCCGAATGGCAGTCGGAAGTGTCGAGCGAGATCACCATCCAGGTGCGCCCCTCGCCGGGCCGCGACCTCGATCGCGACGCGCAGGCGGCGGTGGAGGCGATGCGGGCGCAGCCCGGCATTCTCGAGGTCCGTCCGTTCAGCAAGGAGGAATCCGCCAAGCTGCTGGAGCCGTGGCTCGGCAGCGGGCTCTCGATTGACGAACTGCCGGTGCCGCGCGTCATCGTGGCGCGGGTGCAGCCCGGCACCACGCTCGATCTCGCCGCGTTGCGCGCGCGGGTGACGCAGGCGGCGCCGACCGCAAGCGTCGACGATCACCGTGCCTGGATCGAGCGCATGCGCTCGATGACCGGCGCCACGATGTTCGCCGGCGTCGGCATCCTCATCCTCGTGATCATCGCCACCATCATCTCGGTGTCGTTCGCGACCCGCGGCGCGATGGCCGCCAACCGCCCGATCGTCGAGGTGCTGCATTTCGTCGGCGCCGGCGACAGCTTCATCGCCAACCGCTTCCTGCGGCATTTCCTTCGGCTCGGCCTCCAAGGCGGGCTGATCGGCGGCGGCGCGGCGATGCTGGCGTTCGGCTTCTCCGAATCGATCGCCAACTGGTTCTCCGGCACGCCGGTGGGCGACCAGTTCGCGGCCCTGCTCGGCACGTTCTCGTTGCGTCCGTCGGGCTATCTGGTGCTGGCGATGCAGGCGGTGCTGATCGCGGCGATCACCGCGTGGGCATCGCGGCGCACCCTGTTCGCCACGCTCGACGACATCGACTGACGGCGCCGCGAAAACTCGAAATCATGGCGCCGCCTCGTGATCGCATTTCGTCGCCCAGGTGTGATTTCGCGCGCATGCACGCGGCCCTGGCGGAGGGGAAAACCGGTTTCCACTTTTCCGGATCATGCTTTAAAATCACCTGGGGGGAAGGATAACCGCATCACATGAGTTTGCAGTCCGACGATACGTCGCCGAATGACCTTGCCGCGCGCCCGCGCGGCTGGCTGCGCGCCGCCATCGTCGCGCCGCTGGCGCTTGCCTTCGTCGCCGCGGCGGTCGGCTTTGTCGGCTTCCTGTCGCAATTGCGCGGCGTCGAGACCGATCCGCCGCACAACGCCGACGGCATCGTGGTGCTGACCGGCGGCTCGTCGCGGGTGTCCGACGCGATGGAGCTGCTGGCCGCGGGCTACGGCAAGCGGCTTTTGATCTCGGGCGTGCATCCGACCAACGACGCCCACGACATTTCCCGCTCGGTTCCGGACAGTCAGGGGTTGATGCGCTGCTGCGTCGATCTCGACCGCTCGGCGGTCAACACCCGCAGCAATG
Source organism: Bradyrhizobium sp. UFLA01-814 (assembly GCF_046718885.1). Taxonomy (NCBI): domain Bacteria; kingdom Pseudomonadati; phylum Pseudomonadota; class Alphaproteobacteria; order Hyphomicrobiales; family Nitrobacteraceae; genus Bradyrhizobium; species Bradyrhizobium sp. UFLA01-814. The sequence goes on from NZ_JAQOSR010000004.1 coordinate 80,938, forward strand.
CGGCGGAGACGCGGCGCTGGGCGCGCGAGCGCGGCTTCAAGTCGCTGATCGTGGTGACCTCGAACTACCACATGCCGCGGGCGCTCGTGGAACTGTCACATGCGATGCCCGACGTCACGCTGATCCCGTTCGCGGTGGTCGGCGACAAATGGCGCGACGAGCCGTGGTGGACGAGTGGCGGAACGTTCCGTCTCTTGCTATCGGAATACGCCAAATATGTCGCCGCGGAGATGCGGGTGCGGCTGGCCGATCTCGGCCTCGACCTGACCTCCGATCTCGCCGAGCAGCCGGCAACGCCGCCACCCCGCCCGGCTACGGCGCTGGCGAATTAGTACTGGGACTTAAATGATCTTCCTGCGTTCGCTGATCTTCAACGTGCTGTTCTATCTGGTGCTGGTGGCGCTCTGCATCATCGCGCTGCCGGCGCTGCTGCTGCCGCGCGGCGCGATGATGGCGATCGAGGCCGCGTGGGCCAACATCAGCCTGTTCCTGATGCGCGTGATCTGCAACATCAGGATCGAGTTCCGCGGCGTCGATAAGATTCCGAGCGGGCCGCTGGTGGTCGCCTCGAAGCACCAGTCGTTTTGGGAGACGTTCGCGCTGGTGCGCTTCTTCGAGCATCCGCTGTTCATCCTGAAGCGCGAGCTGATGATGATCCCGGTGTTCGGCTGGTACCTCAAGAAGGTCGGCATGATCTCGGTCGAGCGCGGCGGTGGTCCGCGTTCGCTGATCAAGACGCTGAAGCGCGCGGCGGCCGAGGTGAAGCTCGGCCGCCAGCTTGTGATCTTCCCCGAGGGCACCCGCACCGCGCCCGGTGCGGCGCCGAACTACAAGGCCGGCGTCGCGCAGATCTATGCCGAGAGCGGCGTGCCGTGCCTGCCGATCGCGCTCAATTCCGGGCTGTTCTGGCCGCGCCGCACCTTCATGCGCTATCCCGGCACGCTGGTGGTCGAATTCCTCGATCCGCTGCCGCCGGGATTGCCGCGCGATGAGTTCATGACCCGCCTGCGCGACCAGATCGAAACCGCCACCACCCGCATCGTCGAGGCCGGCCGCGCCGAGCAGGCGAAATTGTTCGGCGGTGTGCCGAACGCGAAAGGGTAGGCCGCGATGCGGTGAGTTACCGTATCGCGAATGGCGTCGCCCACTACTGACCGGCCGCAGCGTCGGTGTTGAAGGTCTCGCCTTGCGGCACCCAACTCTTCCCGTCGAACGTTGCGATCTGCATCTGCGTGAACGGCGCATAGCGGTCCGGCCGCGTCGAGATCGAGATGCCGGGCAGGAGCAGCGGCGCGGCGACCTTGTTGAGGTTGGTCGCCTGCTTCAGCAGGTTCTCGCGCGTCAGGTCGTCGCCGCACATCTCGATGATCTTCACTGTCATATAGGCCGAGATGTAGCCGGTGACGTTGCTGCCGTCGGCGATGTCGCCTTGCGGATACCACTTCGCCAGGAAATCCTTGAACTCCTTCACATCGGCCGCGTTCTCCCAGCTCGGATCAGTAGGCGTCTTGAACGCCAGCGCGGTCAATAATCCCTTCGAGGCTTCGATGCCGGCCGGCTCCATGACGCCCTTGATCGATGAGGAGACGCTGACCACGTAATTCAGCGGTTTCCATCCGAGCTCGTAGACCTTGCGGATCGCCTGCGCGCCGAACTTCGGCGTCGCCATCGTGAACAGCGTGTCGGCGCCGGATGCTTTCAGGGAGACGATCTGCGAGTCGACGGTGGGATCGGAGACCTCGTAGGTCACCTCCTTGACGATCATCGTCTTCGCCTTGTCGCCGAGGCCATCCTTCAGCCCCTTGACGTAATCCTTTCCGGCATCGTCGTTCTGGGAGAACACGCCGAGCTTCGCGTCGGGCTTGTTCTTCAACAGGTATTTGGCGAAGATCATGCCCTCCATCTGGTAGGGCGGATAGAGCTGCGTGGTCCACGGGAAGTTCTTCGGGTCGTCCCATTTGGCCGCGCCGGTCGAAATGAAGATCTGCGGGACCTTCTTCTGGTTGAGGTACTTCTGGATCGCTGAATTGGTCGGCGTGCCGATGGTGCCGATGATTGCCAGCACCTCGTCCTGTTCCACGAGACGTCGCGTCTGCTCCACGGTCTTCGGCGGCGAATAGGCGTCGTCCAGTGAAAGCAGCTTGATCTTTCGGCCATTGACGCCGCCCTTCGCGTTGATCATCGCGTAGTAAGCCTCTTCCATGCGCCCCTGGGTGCCATAAGCGGACGCTGGACCGCTGTACGGCATGGTCTGGCCGATCTTCACTTCGGTGTCGGTGACGCCGGGGCCGTATTTCTTGTCGGCGAACGCCGGTTGGGCGGCGGCAAGTGTGAGCGCGCAGAACAATGCGCCTGAGTAACGAAGCGTCATGGCGAATCTCCCCAAATATCGGCCACACTCTTCGGTGTGTGCCGCAGGCACTCATGATCGCTGCTCTGCGCTGCACGTCAAGTGCGGCCGCTTGGCGCGCGGGTGCCGTCGTACCTCTGTCCGTCCGAAAGAGGTGAAGCAAGCGACGTCAGTGCGGAAAGCTTACCGCATCACGAACGGGTTCGCCGGCACGTCCGTCGCGGTCGAGATCCAGACGCTCTTGGTCTCCTGATATTCGCGGACCGCGTCGATGCCGCTTTCGCGGCCGACGCCGGAGTGCTTCATGCCGCCGAACGGCATCATGTAGCTGATGGCCCGGTAGGTGTTCACCCACACGGTGCCGGCGCGCAGTTGCTTCGGCACGCGGATGGCGCGCGCGAGATCCTTGGTCCAGATGCCGGCGGCAAGGCCGTAGATCGTGTCGTTGGCGATCCGGATGGCGTCTTCCTCGGTGTCGAAGGAGATGATCGACAGCACTGGGCCGAACACCTCCTCGCGCGCGATCCGCATGGTGTTGTCGACATGGTGAAGATGGTCGGCTCGACGAACTGGCCGCCCTTGATGCCGTCGCCGGTGGCCGGCTTGCCGCCGAGCAGGCAGCGCGCGCCCTCGGCTTTCGCGATATCGATGTAGTCGAGCACCTTCTTGTATTGCGCCGGCGTCGTGATCGGGCCGACATTGGTATCTGACTGCATGGGATCGCCGATCTTGGCGGACTTCGCCAGCTCCAGCACGCGCGCGACGAACTTCTCCTTGATCGAGCTCTGCACCAGAAGGCGCGATCCGGCGATGCAGGTCTGCCCCGTGGCGGCGAAAATGCCGGAGATCGCGCCGGCCGCGGCGGCGGTGAGGTCGGCGTCCTCGAACACGATGTTGGGCGACTTGCCGCCGAGCTCGAGCGAGACGCGCTTCAGGCTCTTGGCCGCGGTCTCGTAGACCTTTGCGCCGGTCGTGTCCGATCCGGTGAAGGTGATCTTGGCGATGCCGGGATGGGCGATCAGCGCGGAGCCCGCCTCGGGACCGAAGCCGGTCACCACGTTGAAGATGCCGTCGGGAATTCCGGCCTCTTTGGTCAGCGCCGCAAATTCCAGCGTGCTGGCCGAGGTGAATTCCGACGGCTTGACGACCACGGCGCAACCGGCGGCGAGCGCGGCGGCGCATTTCCAGGCCACGAACAGCAGCGGCGAATTCCAGGCGGTCAGCGCCGCGACCACGCCGACCGGCTCATGGGTCGTGTAGGCGAAGGTGTCCGCCTTGTCGATCGGCACCAGGCCGCCCTCGAGCTTGTCGACGAGCCCGCCGAAATACCACCACCACTCCGGATGGTAGCGCAGCTGGCCCAGCATCTCGGCCATCAGCTTGCCGTTGTCGCGCACCTCGATCTCGGCAAGGCGCTCGGCATTGGCCGCGACGAGGTCGCCGAGCTTGCGCATCGCCTTGCCGCGTGCGGAGGCCGTCATCTTCGCCCAGGGGCCGCGCCACATCGCCTCATTGGCTGCCTTCACCGCCTTGTCGGCGTCGGCGGCCGTGCCGCGCGGAATCTTCGCCCAGGCCTCGCCGCGATAGGGATCGATGCTGTCGAACCATTCGCCATTGGCGGGGTCGACATACTGGCCGTTGATGTAGAGCTGATAGGTTTTCATGACATCCTCCCGCAAGGCGATGGTTCTGGTTGGCGGAACGCTATCACGCAATACGCGACGCCGTCATAACGCAGTCGCGTGAGCCGGTTGCAGCCGGGGCGGGCCACTATCGGCCATGCGGCGCGGCAAGCTCGGCCGCGATGATCGCGCCGAGCGCCATGTCGCTCTGCTGTCCGAAGCCATGATGCACGATGTTGCCGTCGCGGCCGATCAGGATGCTGGTCGGCGTTCCCTGCATGCCGTAGCGCTGCATGGTGACCGGGATCGGCGTGCCTTCGCCGGCCTCGTCGACGCCGATCGGGAACGTCAGCCGGTACTCGTGGATGAAGGCTACCAGCGACACCTCCGTCATCGCCGCATGGTGCTCGAATACGGTGTGCAGCCCGATCACCTGCAGGTCCGAATGCTTGAACAGCTCGAACGCGCGCTGGGTCTGCGGCGTGCCGTGCGCGACGCAGCCGGGGCACAGCATCTGGAAGGCGTGCAGCAGGACCGGGCGGCCGCGCAGCGCGGCCAGGGTCAGGGGTTCGCTGGTGTTGAACCAGCGCGACGCGGCGATATCAGGTGCGAGAGTCACAGCTGGGTTCCTTGCGTCTGCCACCTTGCGGCAGGGTGGCAAGATCGGCGCGGGTCTGTCAACGACCGGCGAAGCATGACCCGGAAAAGTGCGAAGCGGTTTCCGGATCGCGTGTCCTCTGCGGCCCAAGCCCGCTCGGCATACGTCGTCTCTTTCGTGATCGATGGATCATTCGGACAGGAGCGGCTCACGCAAGGGGCGGATTTTCTTCGAGACGCTCGATCAACAATTCAGTGAGGGCCCGTACCTTCCGTGAGGGATGTTGGCCCGGCGGGCGAACGACGTATGCACCTGCCGAAGGTGGTGGATGGCGTGTCATCACCGGAACCAGCGCTCCGGATGCCAAGTAGTCATGAATGACGCAATCGGGGAGCCAGGCGACGCCGAGCCCTGCCGCCGCGGCGACGGCGAGAGCTGTGCCGTTGTCGGCCTTGAAGCGCCCCCGCGGATGAACCGTGACGATTTCGTCGCCATCCATGAGTTGCCAGGTTTCGGTACCCTGCATCAGCGCTTCATGGGCGATGAGTTCGTCGAGCGTCTCGGGGGCACCGTGCGCCTCGATATAGTCCGGGCTCGCGACAAGCTTCCCGTAGATCGGTCCGACGCGTCTCGCGATCAGGTTGGAGTCTGGAAGATAACCAACCCGGATGGCGCAATCGAATCCTTCGGCAATAAGATCGACGAAGCGATCGCTGTAGGCGGTATAGATGTGAAGCTGCGGGTAGCGTCGCGCCATTTCCGCGAGTATGGGGGCGAAGTGGGTGGGTCCGAAAGAAAGCGGCACAGCAATTCGCAAGCGGCCACTTAGTTCTCCGCCAGGCAGGATTGTTTCCTTGGCTGCATCGATTTCTGCGCGGACTCTGGCTGCATGATCTCGAAATGTGTTGCCGGCTTCTGTGAGAGCAGCGCCACGGGTGGTTCTTGCAAGAAGTTGGACGCCTAGTTCCGCCTCAAGCCGGATCAGCCGCCGGCTGACGATCGACTTCGAAACGCCGAGCCGGCGCGCGGCGGCCGAGACGCCGCCAGCATCGGCAACTTCGACGAATGCAATCACGTCTTCGATGTCCAACTCAGCGTTCCCCATTTTGCGACACAGCTTGGCGGAATAGGGCGCTATCGTATCACAAAGGGGAATGACAAGTGTCCGGGCACGGCGCCGCAGGCGGCGCATGTCTCACCACAACAGAGGATGTATTCATGAGCTTTCGTAATGGGCTTGCTTCGCTTCTTCGCCCTGAAGACTCGGTGCTCGTTCTGATCGACCATCAGCCTTACCAGCTTGCGAACGTGAACAGCCACGAACCGCAGATGGTGATCAACAATACGGCGGGCTTGGCGAAGGCCGCCAAGGCCTTCAATGTCCCCACGATCCTGACGAGCGTGATAGCGGAACGCGGCGGGCTGCTCTTCCCCCAAATTACGGATGTGTTTCCCGGCCAGAAGGTGATCGACCGTACGTTTATCAACACCTGGCAGGACCGGAAGGTGGTGGATGCGGTCAAGGCGACCGGCCGCAAGCAGCTTGTCATCGCGGGCCTGTGGACCGAGGTGTGTGTCGCGATGCCGGCGATCCAGGCACTCGGCGAAGGCTGGGACGTGACGGTGGTCACCGATGCATCGGGCGCCGTGTCGGTCGAGGCGCACGAGGTCGCCATCCAGCGCATGATCGCGGCTGGCGCTAACATGATGACCTGGCTGGCGGTGGCGGCAGAATGGCAGCGCGACTGGGCCCGGACCGAACAGGCCGCCAAACTGACGGAGGTGGTCACGCAGCATGCCGGCGGCAGCGGCATCGCGTTTCTGTGGGAGCAACAGTTGCTCAACACGCCCGTGCCGAGCACTCGAGACTGATCTAACCGGGGATGACGAGAGCCACGAGCGATGCGCCGCGAGAGCTCACCGTTTGTCGAGCCTCGTCATTCCCCTCCCTATGAGAGTCGTCCACGCCTGGAAAGTGGGCGAGGCCCGATCCGTGGGCTCGATTGCGGCACCTTCGTCGCCTAGTCAGGACGCGCGTGCTGCGGCCCGGCGTGCGCGGCGCGCCGCGCGGCGGCGCTGGGTCCAGAGCCTGGCGCGGTCGAGATAGAGATAGACCACCGGCGTCGTGTAGAGCGTCAGGATCTGGCTCAGGATCAGCCCGCCGAAGATCGCGATGCCAAGCGGCTGACGCAGCTCGCTGCCTTCGCCGAGGCCGATCATCAGCGGCACCGCGCCGAACAAGGCGGCGAGGGTCGTCATCATGATCGGGCGGAACCGCATCAGGCAGGCTTCGTAGATCGCATCGCGCGACGACAGCCCGCGCTGGCGCTCGGCATCGAGCGCGAAGTCGATCATCATGATGGCGTTCTTCTTCACGATGCCGACCAGGAGGATCACCCCGATCATGCCGATGATGTCGAAATCGGTGTGCGACAGCATCAGGGCCGCCACCGCGCCGACGCCGGCCGAGGGCAGCGTCGAGAGGATGGTCAGCGGGTGGATGTAGCTCTCGTAGAGCATGCCGAGCGAGATGTAGATCGTCGCCAGCGCGGCGAGGATCAGGAACAGCTCGTTCGCCAGGGCCTGCTGGAAGATTTTCGCGGAGCCCGCAAAGCCGCCGGAAATGCCCGCGGGCATGCCGAGCGTGTGCATCGCGTTCTCGATCGTGGTGGTCGCCGTGCTCAGCGAGACGCCCGGCGGCAGGTTGAACGAGATGGTGCTGGAGACCAGGAGATCCTGGTGGTTGACCGAGAGCGGCGTCTCGCCGTGCTCGAAGCGGGCGACGCTCGACAGCGGGATCATGGTCTCCGCGCTGGTGGAGACCGCGGTTCCGGTCGATGCGACGCCCTTGCCGGTGGCGCCGATCGAATTGGTGGCCTGGTTGCGCACCACATTGGCGGCGACCGCGCTGACCGAGCTTTTTTGCGAGGACGAGGCCACCGTGCCGGCGACCGCGTTGGTGCTCTGCGTGCCGGTCGCCGAGCCGCCCGAGGTCGAGATATAGACCTCCTTCAGGGTCTGCGGGTCCTGCGAGAAGCGCGGCGCGACCTCCATGATCACATGATACTGGTTGCGCGCGACGAAGATGGTCGAGACCTGGCGCTGCCCGAACGCGTCATAGAGCGTGTTGTCGAGCTGGCTGACCGTGATGCCGAGCCGGGAGGCGGCGTCGCGATCGATGATCAGATTGGCCTGCAGCGCCTTGTTCTGCTGGTCGCTGTTGACGTCGGCGAGCGTCGGCTCCTTCTGCAATGCCGCGACGAGCTTTGGCGTCCACTCGTTCAGCTCCTCGAAGGTCGAGCCCTTCAGCGTGTACTGATACGCCGCGTTGCCCGAGCGCCCGCCGGCGCCGAGGTCGCCGATCGATTGCAGGAACAGGGTGGCGCCCGCGACGCTCGCTAACGGCTCGCGCAGCCGCTCGATGACCTTGTCGGCGCGCAGCCGGCGCTCGTCCATCGGCTTCAGCGAGGCGAACACGGTGCCGGTGTTGGTGCCGCCGGGACCCACGCCGCCGCCGCCGGTGAAGCCGACCGCGGTGTCGACCGCCGGATCCGACTTCACGATGTCGATGAACTGGGTCAGCTTCTGCTGCATCAGCTGGAACGAGGTGCTCTGGTCGGCCTGGATCGAGCCGATCAGCAATCCGGTGTCCTGCTGCGGCACGAAGCCCTTGGGCACCACCTTGTAGAGATGGAAGTTCAAATAGAGCGTCGAGCCGAGGATCAGCGTCACCAGGAGCGGATGGCGCAGTGCGAGGCCGAGCGTCGCGCGATAGCCGTTCAGCATCAGCTCGAAGATGCGTTCGCTGATCCGGTAAATCCGGCCGTGCGGCTGGCCCTCCTCCTTGCGCAGCAGCACCGCGCACATCATCGGCGTCGTGGTCAGCGAGACCACCAGCGAGATCACGATCGCGATCGTGATGGTCATGGCGAATTCGCGGAACAGGCGGCCGACCAGGCCGCCCATCAGCAGGATCGGCACGAACACCGCGATCAGCGACACGCTCATCGACAGCACCGTGAAGCCGACCTCGCGGGTGCCGACCAGCGTGGCCTCGAGCCGCGACAGCCCGGCATCCATGTGGCGGGTGATGTTCTCCAGCACCACGATGGCGTCGTCGACCACGAAGCCGGTCGCCACCGTCAGCGCCATCAGCGAGAAGATGTCGAGCGTGTAGCCAAGCAAATACATCACGGCGAAGGTCGCGATCAGCGACACGCCGACCGCCACCACCGGGACCAGCGTCGCCCGCGCATTGCGCAGGAAGGCGAACACCACCAGGATCACCAGGGCCACCGCGATCAACAGCGTGATCTCGACGTCGTGCAGCGAGGCCCGGATCGTCTTCGAGCGGTCCATTGCGAGGGTGATGTCGACCGCGGGCGAGACCGAGGCCTTCAGCTGCGGCATCAGCCCTTTGACGCTGTCGACCATCTTGATGATGTTGGCGCCCGGCTGCCGGTACACGATCATCACGACGGCCGGCTTGCCGTTCGAAACGCCGAGCGTGCGCACATTCTCGACGGAATCGATCACGTCGCCGACGTCGGTCAGGCGCACCGCCGCGCCGTTGCGGTAGGCGACGACCAGCGGCCTGTAGTCGGCCGCCTTGCGGGCCTGGTCGTTGGCGTAGATCTGGTAGCGCTGGTTGCCGACGTCGATGCCGCCCTTCGGGCTGTGCGCATTGGCGCTCGAGAGCGCGGCGCGGACGTCCTCGAGCCCGATGCCGTATTTGTAGAGCGCCGGCGGGATCAGTTCGACGCGCACCGCCGGCAGCGAGCCGCCGCCGACCGAGACTTCGCCGACGCCCTCGACCTGCGACAGCTTCTGCGCCAGCACGGTGGAGGCGGCGTCATAAAGCTCGGCCGGCGTCAGCGTGTCCGAGGTCAAGGTGTAGATCAGGATCGGCGCCGAGGCCGGGTTGAACTTGCGGTAGGTCGGGTTGGCGCGCAGGTTGGTCGGCAGGTCGGCGCGCGCCGCGTTGATCGCCGCCTGCACGTCGCGCGCGGCGCCGTTGATGTCGCGGTCGATGTCGAACTGCAGCGTGATGCGGGCGGAGCCCAGCGAGGACACCGAGGTCATTTCGGTGACGCTGGCGATCTGGCCGAGATGGCGCTCGAGCGGGCTTGCCACCGTGGAGGCGACGTCGGCAGGGCTCGCGCCGGGCAGCGTCGCCTGCACCATGATGGTCGGGATGTCGACGTCGGGCAGCGGCGACACCGGCAGCTTGAAGAACGCAATGATGCCCGCCACCACGAGGCCAAGCGACAGCAGCGTGGTGCCGACCGGCCGTCGGACAAAGGGGGCGGAGAGGTTCATCGAATTTGCGAGCGCTGTTTGCGGAAGAGCTTCTATCCGTCCGCGCCGGGATGCAAAAGCCTAAATGTCACAGGGCGGCGCCATACCGCCGCCGCGATGTGTCTGGCCGCAACACAGCGCCAGACGGCGGCCGTATTCCCGATCGTGTGGTTCTCGATCAATGCGCTCGAATCCGGTGCGGTGCGCGTCACGGTGCGTGGGAACGCGGGTGGAACTGAGCTAGGTTTCGGCCCTGATGATCGCAAGGGGGCGAGGTTGCAATGGCACGACTGATCGCACTGGCCGGGCTGCCCGGCGCCGGCAAATCCGGCATTGCGCGGCAGCTGGCGCCGCGCATCGGCGCGATGTGGCTGCGGATCGATTCGATGGACCAGGCGATCTGGGCATCGCCCTCCGCGCCGCGCGATCTCGCCGACTGGACCTACCGCGCGGCGCAGGCCGTCGCCACCGACAATCTCGCGCTCGGCTTCGACGTCCTCGCGGACTGCGTCAACGATTGCCAGGCGTCGCGCGAAGGATGGGAGATGGCGGCGCAACGGGCCGGCGCCGACATGAAATGGCTGGAGATCGTGTGCAGCGATCCGGCCGAGCACCGTCGGCGGGTCGAGACGAGAACGAGCGACATCGCGGGGCTCGCTCTGCCGGATTGGGATGCCGTCGCGCGCCGCGCTTACGATGCCTGGGATCGCGATCGGCTCATCGTCGACACGGCGCATCGCAGCCTTGAGGCCTGCGTCGACAAGGCGTTTGCTCTGCTGGGCAGATAGGCGCGTCCGGCCGCGGGCGCCGCATGCGGGCTATTTCGCCGCATTCTGGCTCGCGCCGCCGAAGTAGAAATCCTCGCTTCCCGGCACCGAACCATAGCTGAAGGGCTGCTGCCGGCGATCCGTCGCCGCCATGACGTCGTCGCGCACCAAGTCGAACAGCTTGCGGATCTCGATCCGCGGCGTCTGCATGCGCTTGATCAGGGCGGTCACGAACGGGCTGTGACCGCCGTCGCCGTCGAGCGCGACCTGGCCGTGCTTGGCGGCGTAGACGACCAGCGTGCCGCTGTCGGGCTCGACCTGCGCCAGTCCCCTGCCGATGGAGCGCGACGCGACGGTGCGCTTGATCTGGTTGGCGAAGGGATTGTCGCGACAGGCATCGAGGATGACGAGATGCAGCTTGCGCGCACCTTCGGTCGCGCCCAGCACCTGGGTCAGGGTAACCGCCTCGAACGGCACATCGCGGTCGGTGGCGAGTTTCGCGTCGACCGGCACCAGATAGTTCTCGCCCGCCATCTCCATGCCGTGCCCGGCATAGTAGATCACCGCCCAGTCCGCGCCGTCGGCCGCGTTGGCGAACGACTTCAGCGCCTCGACCAGGCTGTCCCGCGTGGCGTCGTTCACGAGGCGGACATCCTGAAAGCCGACGGCGCGCAGCGTATCGGCAATCGCCGCCGCGTCCTGGCCGGGGTTCGGCAGCACCGGCACGGAGCGATATCTGGAATTGCCCACGACCAGCGCGACGCGCCGCTCCGGAATTGCTGCCTTCTGACCCACGCCGATCGGCGCGATCGGCACAGCCGCGGCGACCGCGGGGGGTGGCTTGGCCGCACCGTGATCCACGATCACGCTCTTGTCCGTGGTGGCGACCTTGTCCAGCCGTTGCAGGCCGTCCCTGGCGACGCGCTGGCCCTGCGTCCGGTCGAGCTGATCGAGGCCGATGACGTCGAGCGCATGGCGGAAGTCGGCGCGCGCACCTTCGATATCGCCCTTCTTCTCGTCGGCGAGGCCTCGGCGTGCGTAATTCAGCGCGCCCTGTGCATTGAGTTGCGTGGCGCGATCGTAATCGCGCACGGCCTGATCGAGCTCGCCTTTGCTGGCCAGCGTCAGGCCGCGCAGCGAATAGAACTCGGATTGCCCGTCCTGGATGGCGATCGCGCGTTCGATATCCCGCGACGCATTGTCGATGTCGCCGGCGCTGATCTCGACCACCGCCCGGCAATAATAGGGGCCGCCTGCGCGCGGTGCGACCTTGATCGCATCCTGGCAATGCAGCGCCGCGAGCCGGTCCTTGCCGCGGAAATCGTAGACCAATGCGCGATTGACATAGGCGTACCACGAGCTCGGATCGAGCTCGATCGATCTGCCGTAGTCGGCGAGCGCGCGATCGTAGTCCCCGGTGGCGACGAACAGCTCGGCGCGATTGTTGAACCAGCCGGCGCTGAACGGGCCGGCAGGCTTCAGCCGGATCGCCTGATCGAAGTCGCTCAGCGCGCGGTCATAGTCCTGGTTCTGCAGGAAGACCTTGGCCCGCTGGCCATAGGATGGCGCGAACGACGGATTGATCGCGATCGACTGATCGTAGTCCGCCTTGGCGTTCTCCAGATCGCCCTTGTTATGCCAGGCGAGCGCGCGGTTGTAGTAGGTGATCGAAAGGTCGCGTCCCCCGGGATTGGCCGCGATCAGGCGGGTGCAGGCGGGGATCGCGAGCTCGGGGTGCGGATCCCTGGCGTCGCACGCCGCGCCATCCTCTCTGAGACCTGCATAAGATGGGGAATTCAGCAGCAACAGCAGGCCGATTGCGGCGAGCTTGGGCAATGAGAGGCGCATTCCGGTCATTCCATTCCAACGACCGGAAATTGAGACCACAATGTTGTTCGCGCCGTGGCGAAAAATGCGCGAGCGAGGTTCCGCGCCTCAGCCCGGATCGAGCCTGTCAGCCGCGCGCGCATCCCGATGCAGCGTGCCCGCGTCATGCAGCATCGCCGCCAGCTGGTGCAGCTGCGTGTCGCGAAAGCCCTGCCTCTCGATCGAGGCCACCGTCGAGAGCACGTAGTCGCGGTTGTTGCCGGAGCGGCCATGGCCCTGCAGCACCAGACGCTGCTGCTCGGCGAGCGACAGCCGCCCGGCATATTGCACATGGCCGCGATCGACCACATAGGCCAGCGCAGAGACGCGCTCGCGCGCCGCATTCTCCAGCCACACCGAGCGCATCACCTCGCGATAGACGTTGGTGGTCTGCTCGCGTCCGCGCAAATAGGCGATGGTGTCGTGGCGCAGGCGGGCGGCGACGCGGAATGCGATGCCGCGGCAGGCGCCGCCGCGGTCGAGCCCGAGCACCAGGCCCGGCTTCTCCGGCGTGCCGCGGTGGTCGAACGAATAGACGCAGAGCGCGCGATGCTCGCCGATCAGCCGCGCCGGCACCTGTTCCAGGAACTCGAAGCCCGGCTTCCACATCAGCGAGCCATAGCCGAACACCCAGAGGTCGCCGTCGGTTTCGGATTGGGGAGGATTTGCTGACATCGCGCTGATGGGCTAGCAGAACGGGCCGTCGAAGCGAAGCAGATTCCGTGATGTTTCCAAGGCTTGCTGAAGGCTTGCTGAAGGCTCGCTCAAAGGTTGCTCGGGGCTTGTTCAAGGCTCGCGGCCGCTTAGATTTTGACAAATTCGCCCGCCAAAGGACCTGCATGTCGGATCAGACCTCCGCCCCCCGCCGCCGCTCGCGCTTCGGCCTTTATGCCGTCCCCGTCGCGGTCCTGATCGCCGCGGTGCTGTGGAGTGCCTTCTGGTTCTTCGCCGCCTCGCAGGTCGGCGTGCAGGCCGATGCCTGGCGTGCACAGGAGGCGAAGGCCGGCCGGGTCTATGATTGCGGCGACCGTTCGGTGGCGGGCTACCCGTTCCGGTTCGAGGTCCGCTGCACCGATCCGAGCGTGATGCTGGTCTCGCAGACCGCCTCGCCGCAGATGGCGTTCGTGGCGCGGCTCGCCGAGATCCTGGTCGTGGCGCAGGTCTACGATCCCAAGCTCGTGATCGCCGAATTCAAGGGCCCGGCCACGATCGCCGAGCGCGGCGCACAGCCGACGCTGTCGGTGGGCTGGAGCAAGGGACGCAGCAGCGTCGTCGGCCTGCCGGCGGTGCCGCAGCGCGCCTCGCTGGTGTTCGACGATCTCGCCATCGACCGCACCGGCGGCGCGGCGCCGGCGCCGCTGGCGCGGGTCAATCACATCGAGTTGCACGGCAGGCAGGTCGACGGCTCGGCGCCGGACAGTCCCGCGATCGAGACCGTGCTGCAGATTGCCGGCGGCACCTTGCAGGACGTGCATCCGCTGCTGGCCCAGCCGTTCAACGCCGACATCCATGCGCGGCTCAACGGCCTGAAGGATTTCTCGCCAAAACCCTGGCCCGATCGCTTCCGCGAGATCCAGGCCGCCGGCGGCAGCGTCGAGATCCAGCAGTCGCGGATCGAGCAGGGCGATGTGCTGTCGGTCGCGGCCGGCACGCTCCGCCTCAACGCGCAGGGTCGCATCGAGGGCGAATTGCAGATGACGGTCGCCGGCCTCGAGCGCGTCATCCCCGCGCTCGGCATCGACAAGATGCTGGAGGAAGGCGTGCCGCAGTCGACGCTCGATCGCGTCGCGCCCGGCGTGAAGAGCCAGGACCTCAGCAATCTCTTTGGCGCGCTGGATCGCGCCATCCCGGGCCTCGGCAAGGTGATCAAGCAGAACGCCAATGCCGGCATTTCCGCTGGCATCAATTCGCTCGGCACCGAGGCCACCCTCGAAGGCAAGAAGGCGCGCAGCTTCCCGCTGCGCTTCGCCGACGGCGCGGTGTTCCTGGGGCCGCTGAAGGTCGCGCAGATTCCGCCGCTGTTCTGAGCGGATGGACGCTGCGGAAACATCCGTCATTGCGAGGAGCGATAGCGACGAAGCAATCCATGGCTCCGCATATGCCGCGCGATGGATTGCTTCGCTTCGCTCGCAATGACAGAGCTTACCGGTAAGGCCGCTCACTATCTCCTCTCGCGCGCGCTATCGTCGATCACCGCGATCTATTCCCGCCGCCGCGATGAGAAAAACGTGACCGGAATAATGCGCCCCGGCGCGAATATCACTCCCCGAGTACCGCTCTCTCTCGCCTGAGGAAACAACCTCGTGTGGAGGAAGCGATGCGAATTCTCGGGGGAATTCTGCTCGGCAGCGTGCTGCTGTCAGCGGGTCCGGTATTGGCGGAGGACGATGCGTCCGAGCTGCGTGCGTTGAAGGCACGGCTCAAGCAGCTCGAGCAGAAAATGGAGACGCAGGCGCGCAAGGAGGAGGCGCTGGCCGCAAGACAGAGCGCAATTCAGAACGCGCAGATGACGGCGAAGGCGCCGGTGCCGTTCGATCCCTGCGCATCGGGCAAGCTCTGCTACAAGGGCGTCACCTTCACCTTCGGCGGCTGGGTCGATCTCACCGGCATCTATCGCAGCCGCAACCTCGCCTCCGACTCGGGCTCGGTCTACAACTTCATCCCGTTCCCGCAGAGCAAGAACTACAACACCGGCGAGTCGCGCTTCACCGCGCGCCAGACCCGCTTCTCGGTGCTCGCCGAAGCCAACGCCACGGAGAACATCCACGTCGCCGGCTATGGCGAGCTCGATTTCGAGGGCGCGGCGCAGACCGCCAATTCGGTCGCGACCAACTCGTTCAATCCGCGGCTGCGGCAGGCCAGCATCGAGATCGACCGCAGCGATCTCGGCCTGCATGTCCTCGCCGGCCAATCATGGTCGCTGAACACGCCGAGCAAGGCGGGCATCGATCCGCGAGGCGCCGATACGCCGGGCGTGATCGATTTCGAACTGGTGCCGGGCTTCCTCGGCGCGCGTCAACCGGGCGTCCGAGTCTGGCAGGATATCGGGCCCGAGTTCAAGCTCGCGGTCTCGGCGGAGAACCCGCAGACATCCTTTTTCGGCGGCAACAACCCGCTGGTCGGCACGCCGGCGGTCGGCCCGCAGGGCGTGCTCAATCCGAACCTGCTGGTCAATCTCACCGGCCCGGGCGGCAGCTTCTTCAACAGCCTGAATAATGTCAGCCTCAACCACGTGCCGGATTTCACCGTGAAGGGCGCGTGGGATCCGCGGCTCGGGCCCTACAAGCTGCATGTCGAGGCGTGGGCGCTCTACCGCGACTTCTATGATCGCTTCAACTTCGCCAAT
The DNA here is from genome assembly GCF_046718885.1 of Bradyrhizobium sp. UFLA01-814. NCBI lineage: Bacteria > Pseudomonadati > Pseudomonadota > Alphaproteobacteria > Hyphomicrobiales > Nitrobacteraceae > Bradyrhizobium > Bradyrhizobium sp. UFLA01-814. The sequence continues at coordinate 96,785 of NZ_JAQOSR010000004.1, forward strand.
CACGACGTCAACACGGTGAGCTTCGGCGGCCATCTCTCGGCCGAGATCGTGCCGAAGCTGCTCGAGGTGCAGGCCTCCGCCTCTTACGGTGCGCTCGGCCGCTTCACCGCAACGCCATTCCCGGATGCGACCGTGCGCCAGGACGGCTCGATCCAGCCGCTGCCGATCACGGCCTTCCTGGTCGGCTCGGTCTGGCACACGACGCCGTCGCTCGATCTCTACGCCTATGCCGGGCTCGAAAAGACCAAGGCGACCTTCTCCAATGTCGGCACGGTGCCGTTCGGCTACGGCAATCCGCTCTACAACAACCTCGGCTGCAACATCGAGAACTCGCCGGCCGCGACCTGCAACGGCAACACTTCGGAGGTGAGGCAGTACACCGCGGGCTTCTACGACACGATCTTCAAGGGCTCCTACGGCACCATCAAGGCCGGCGCGCAATATTCCTACACCCAGCGCTTCGCCTTCCAGGGTGTCGGCGGCGCGCCGAAGACCGACGACCACATCGTCATGACCCAGATCCGCTACTACCCGTTCTAGGGCTTCGTGTCGCAAGACCCTCATGGTGAGGAGCGCGAAGCGCGTCTCGAACCATGAGGCCCGGTCCATGGCCTGCATCCTTCGAGACGCCCGCAAGCGCGGGCTCCTCAGGATGAGGGGAAGTCGGTAGTGACCAGGACGGCTTCGCGCGCGGTGGACATTGATTCCGATGCGGCCAGAACCGATGCCGCTTCTGGAAAGGGAGGCTACAGATGAGGATCATGACCAGACCGAAGCAGAGGGCCGTGATCGCGCGCGAATTGATGATGGTCAGCCGCGCCGCGCATGTGCTGCAGCGGACCGGCCTGGCGATGGCCGGTGCCATGGCCGGCACGTTCGTCGCCGCCCAGCTCGCCAAGGGCCATGTCGCTGTCTTCGGCACGCTGATCTTCATCGCAACGACGATCGTGATCGGCGCCGCCGGTTTCTATCTCGGCATCGATATTCCCAAGCCCGCGATGCGCGGCACGGGGCGCATTGATGCCGTCGAGCTTATGAGCGCGGGCGGCATCTTCCTTGCCGCGCTGGCTGCGCTGGTGTCTGTCTACGGCATCGTGTTCGACGAAATTCCGCCGCGCGCCTGGGAGTTCGTGATCGGCTCCTGGTGGTTCGGTGGCGGCATCATGCTGGCGACCGCCGGCCTCGTCGGCCGTCAGCGGCCGGCGCAGAAGGCCGCCGCGATATCGGCGGGGCCGATCCGGGATCAACGGTTGCGGCGGTGAGCACGGTCGCGACGAGTGAATTCGAACGATCGCGCTCTCACTCCGTCACCCTGAGGTGGCCGCCTCTTCGGCGGCCCTCGAAGGGCGGCGGCCCGGCTGCGGCCGTGCATCCTTCGAGGCTCGCGTAGCGGCGCAGTTGCGCCGCTGTGCTCGCACCTCAGGATGACGGGGCTGACACCATTGCGCGCCTTGTCTCGACCAGTGCGTCGCAGCCTTCCGCTGCCACATTTCCCTGCTGCGCCAATCTGTCCCGTAGCTGCGACCGGCCGATGCGATACCCTCACCAAAAAATCGGGGAGGGACTTTAATGCCAGCGAAATTCACCCGCCGTCACGTCATCGCAGCCGGATCAGCGGCCGCCGCGATGCCCTTCCTGTCATGCGGAGCTTCGGCGCAAGCCGCCTGGCCCTCGCGGCAAATCCGCATGATCTGCAGCTACCCCGCCGGCGGGCAGACTGATCTCCTGGCGCGGGCCTTCGGCGAATTCATCGCAAGGCAAGTCGGGCAAACCGTCGTCATCGAGAACAAGGCGGGCGCCTCGGGCTCGATCGGCGCCGCCGAGGTGGCGCGCGCCGCGCCTGACGGTCACACCATCCTGTGTTCGATCTCGACCACTTACGTGATGAACCGCGCGATGATGAAGAACCCCGGCTACGACATGGACAAGGATCTGACGCTGGTCAGCCTGATCCCGGGCGCAGGGCTGCTGCTGGTCGCGAGCCCGAAATTGGGCGTCAAGACACTGGCGGAATTCGTCGCCTATGCGCGCAGCAGCGGCAAGGTGAATTTCGGCACCTACAGCGCGGGCTCCGCGCCGCACATGACGATCAACGAGCTCAACAAGCAGTATGACCTCACCATCGAGCCGATCCATTATCGCGGCGAGGCGCCGATGTGGACCGGGCTTGCGGAAGGCACGCTCGATGTCGCGATGGGCAGCTACACCGCCGCGCAAACCGTGCTGCAGAGCAACCGGGGCGTCGTCTTCGGAGTTCACTCGAAGAAGGTCGACGCGATCCCCGAGATCAGGACGCTGCCCGAGCAGGGCGCGACGTCGAAGTTCTTCACCGTGAGCGGCTTCTCGGGCTGGGCGCTGCCGAAGGCGACGCCGCAGCCGATCGTCGATCGGCTGTCGGAGATTTGCGTCGCCGCCAATAGCGATCCGAAGGTGAAGGAGGTGCTCGCGACCTTCGTGCTGGAGCCCGCGATCGGCTTCAAGGACAGCAATGCGCTGTATCAGCGCGAATTGCCGGTCTGGATGGAGGCCGCGCAGTCACTCGGCCTGCCGCCGGCTTAAAGCGATCAGGAACTGAAGGATGGCTGCATCGGCGGTCACCATTCGTCGTAGAACCACTCCCTTGGGATTCGAGGTCGCGCCCTTGCGTATGGCGGGATAGACGTCCGCTCGGGCTTGCGCACGGCCGGAGCCGGCTGTGTCGGAGGCGGTGAGGCCTTCGGCTCGGAAACCTTCGCGAGTGCCCGTTTCATTTCTTCCTGGCTCGCCTTGAGTTCCTCAATGGCTTTGGAGTTCTCGCGGGCCATCTGTTGCTGGTTCGCCTTTAGTTGCTCGATATTTCGCTCAACATTCGCGAGGTCGCGTGCGATCGTTTGCAGCAGCTGCGTCTGGTCGGGAAGGGCTGTGTTGGCTGTCGGCGCGGCGTCCTGCGGTGGTGCGGGCTGAGGCAACGGCGTCGCTTGGGGCGGAGCGGTGTCTGCCGCGGCGACCTGAACGGCCGGTGGAGCGGGCTGCGCCGGAAGCTGCGGATCATCCGGCGGCAAAGCTGGTGTTGAAACGAGCTGCGGCGCCCAACGGGCGACAAGCAGCTTGGCTTCCCCACCATATGACGACTGCAAAGCCAGGGCAGCGACAACGATACATGCTGCCACCGACAAGGCGGTGAGGGCTCGGAATATCGGTCTTCCGGGTCGCGATTGCGAGGCAGGTCCGGAAGAAGAGGGGCTCGGCCCGGAAGAAGCAGGGCTAGGTCCGACCGAGGGCGGGTTTGGCTGCACCGAAGGGCGGGACGCGGCATCGCGCTCCATTCTTGCGAGCTGTTCACTCAAGCGCGTGAGTTCTTCATCGGCGCGCGCAATCTGCTTTTGGGCTTCCGCGAGTCTTTCGTCGGCGCGCGCGCTCAGGCTATCGTTCGATCCAGCTGGATTCGGAGTGGGTGTGGAGTTCATTGACGTATCCCTTTCCGTCCAATGTCACCCAAGAGTACCGACTCGGCTATCCGTCAGGGGCGATCAGCCTCCAGCACTCGCTTCAGTCTTGTCCAAAGAATGGCCGGATGATAGCGCGCCTGAGGTCTCGTGATAATGGGGCGAGGTACCGGCAAGCCGACATCGGGGCAGGCTTGCGAGTTGTCCTTGGGGCAATGCAAAAGGTCCTGGCCAGCGTAGTCTCAGGCGTCCCGCTCCACCAACTCGAAGGTGATGCCCTCCGGGCCCTCGAACAGCCGGAGCTTCCGGCTGATGTAATCCATCTCGTCGCTCAGCATGGTGACACCGTTGGCCACCAGGTGCGCGGTGGCCGCCTCGATGTCGTCGACGCGGAAGGCGAGGTGATTGAAGCCCAGCTTTCGCAGATTGGTCGGGTGCACCCCCGGATCGGTCCCTGGGGGCGGGTCGAACTGGAGCAGCTGGATCTCGAAATCCGCTCCTTGGAGTGCGAGGGTGATGTGCTGCGCTCTCATGGCCGGCATGCCCATATACCGGGCGGGAACGCCGCCGTCGATGGTCGCGACGTGAGTCTTCCTGAAGCCAAGCAGTGCGAAGAACGCGATCGCCGGGCCAGCATCTGCCACTGCGATCGTCACATGATCCGGACTGAGTATCATCTGATCGCTCCCTGTCATCAGTGACGCGCCGGCTTTCCTGCTGGAGGCTACCAGCTCGCTCCGTCCGCCGGTAGGCGGACCGAGCCCCGCCTACGTCTTCAAATTCGCATGCGGCCGGCCGAAGTCGGGCGCGGCGGAATCCTGGCCGGTCTCGACGATGCCACGGCGGATGGCGCGGGTGCGGGTGAAGTGGTCGAACAGCGCTTCGCCGTCGCCGCGCCGGATCGCGCGGGTCAGCTTCGACAGATCCTCGTTGAAGGTGCCTAGCATCTCGAGCACGGCGTCCTTGTTGGCGAGGAATACGTCGCGCCACATCGTCGGGTCCGAGGCCGCGATGCGGGTGAAGTCGCGGAAGCCGCCGGCGGAGAATTTGATGACCTCGGATTCCGTCACCTGCGCCAGCTCGTCGGCGGTGCCGACGATGGTGTAGGCGATCAGATGCGGCAGATGGCTGGTGATCGCGAGCACGAGGTCATGATGATCGGGCGTCATGATCTCGACCTTGGCGCCGAGCGCGGCCCAGAACGCGCGCAATCGGTCGGTCGCCGCGGGATCGGTGCCTTCGGGTGGGGTGAGGATGCACCAGCGATTGATGAACAGCTCGGCGAAGCCGGAATCCGGCCCCGAATGCTCGGTGCCGGCCACCGGATGCGCCGGGACGAAGTGGACGCCGTCAGGCAGATGCGGCGCCATGTCCTTGACGACGGCGCCCTTCACCGAGCCGACGTCGGAGATGATGGCGCCGGGCTTGAGATGGCTGGCGATCTCGGCGGCGACCGGGCCGCAGGCGCCGACCGGGATGCAGAGGATGACGAGGTCGGCATCCTTCACCGCCTCGATATTGGTCTCGACGACGCGATCGACGATGCCGAGCTCGGCGACGCGCGCACGCGTCTGATCCGAGCGCGCGGTGGTCACGATCTCGCCGACCAGGCCTTGCGCGCGCGCGCCGCGCGCGATCGAGCCGCCGATCAGGCCGAAGCCGATCAGCGCGATGCGTTTGAAGAGCGGGGCGGTGGTCACGATGTCACTTTCCGGCCAGGAAGTCGCGCAGCCCCTCGACCACGAGGCGGTTGGCCTCCTCGGTCCCAATGGTCATGCGCAGCGCATGCGGCAGCTTGTAATTGTTGAGTGCGCGCAGCACGAGGCCGCGCCGTGTGAGATAGGCGTCGGCTTCCGCCGCGGTCTTGCCCTTGTCGGTCGGGAAATGGATCAACACGAAATTGGCGACGCTCGGCGTCACCTTCAGCCCGAGCTTGCCGATCTCCTCGGTCAGCCAGTTGCGCCATTGTTCGGTGTGGGTCCGCGACATCTGCACATGCGCCGTGTCCTCGATCGCCGCCACCGCCGCCAGCATCGCCGGCGTCGTGACGTTGAACGGACCACGGATGCGGTTGCAGGCATCGACGATATGCGCCGGCCCGAACATCCAGCCGATCCGCAGCGCCGCAAGGCCGTGGATCTTCGAGAAGGTGTGCGTCACCACCGTGTTGTCGGTGGTCGCGACCAGCTCGATGCCGAGCTCGTAGTCGTTGCGCGAGACGTAGTCGGCATAGGCGGCATCGAGCACCAGCAGCACATGCGACGGCAGCGCTGCGCGCAGCCGCTTGACCTCGTCGAACGGGATGTAGGTGCCGGTCGGGTTGTTCGGGTTGGCGAGCCAGACCAGCTTCGTGTGCGGCGTCACCACCTTGAGAATGGCGTCGACGTCGGCGGTGAAATTGGTCTCGGCCGCGATCACGTTCCTGGCGCCGTTCGCCATGGTGGCGATCGGGTAGACCAGGAAGCCGTGGGTGGTCGAGATCGCCTCGTCGCCGGGCGCGAGATAGGTGTGCGCCAAGAGATTGAGGATCTCGTCGGAGCCGGCGCCGCAGATGATGCGGTCGGGATCGAGCCCGTAGGCGCGGCCGATCGCCTCGCGCAGCACGCGCGAGGTGCCCTCCGGATAGTCCTCGAGATGGTCAGCCGCGGCCTTGTAGGCCGCGATCGCCTTCGGAGACGGACCGAACGGCGTCTCGTTGGCGGACAGCTTGAACACCTTGCGGCCCGGTTCCGGCACCGGGCTCTTGCCGGGCGTGTAGGGCGCAATATCGAGGATGCCGGGGTTCGGCACGGGGCGGGACATCATCAACTCCGAACAGAGCGTTTTCGAGCGAAGTGGATACCGGTTCGCGTGAAGAAAACGCGTCAAAACAAAAACCTGGACGGGCGGCCGGCTCCTACTTCAGGTCCTGGCCGATCCGTTAGAGGGCACCGTATAGCGCGTTGCGTGGCTGCCGACGAGGGCCGACGAGCGCACCGAGGCGCCGGCCTTGATCAGGGCGAGCTTGATGGCCTCGAAATCGTGGCCGGTGACCGAGACCAGGAGCGCCGCGCCGTCGAAGGCGGTGTCGGGGACCGCGACGATCTCGGCGAGCGGCGCAAGCGCGCGGGCGACATCGGCGTTCCAGCCGGAGACGCGCACGCTCCAGGTCTGCACTTCGGTGACCATGGCGTCGTCGGCGACCCGCGAGATCACGAACACCGGCAGCGCGGCGGGATGGTCGGCGCGTTCGAGGAACGGCAACCGCGCGATGATCTTCGGCGCGCCACTGGCCTCGAGCGCATTCCACCACGGCGTGCGGCTTGCGATCGCGGAGACCAGCGCGAGGTCGCCCTTCGACTTCGCCACCGCCTCGACCGCGGCCTGTGCGCTGAAATGCGAGACGTAAGGCACCACGAAGCCGAAGTGAAACCGCGCCGAGTCGCGCATGGCCGACTCGCCCACGGAAACATCGGCATGCACCGCGAACGGCGCCTGCACATAGGTGAAGGTCGAGATGATGACGCGCCAGATGCTCTCGATGGTGTCGAGCGGCAGGATGCCGCGATGACGCCGCACCAACTCGCGCATCATGCTGGCTTCGCGCGCCGGGCGGAACGCCGAGCCGACCTCCTGGGTCTTCTTGACCTGGATCAGGCGGTCGATGATGTCGCCGCGCGCCATCAACAGGCGGTGAACCTGCTCGTCGATCGCATCGATCTCCTTGCGGAGCTCCTGCAGCGAGGGCGGCGACGGGGGTGGGTTGGACATGCTCTCAAACCTTGTCGTCGGGGCGGCCCGTTGCCGCGTCGGACAGGGTCCCTGATTAGGAAAGACGGGCAGCGAAAGCAAAGAGAAACGTCGCAGGCGTGCCTTGCGCATTCGGTTAACCAATTGGCCGTGGGCAGGGCTGTCTTGACGGCGGGGGGCATGGGGACTACGTTCCCTGCGTCCCGTGGTCATTTGAGCCGGCCGGCTTGCAGCCACGTTAAACAACTCGCTAAACAGGCCGGGGACCTTATCAGCTCCCGGCCGAACCTTTGTTCAGGCCGGGTTTTTTATTGGCCTGAGGTCCGTCGAGCCCTCCCGCGCGGAGGCAGGGTCGCCTAGATGAGCAACGTGCGTCCGATACCGAGCCCACAAACCCCGAGCGATGATCGCGCCCATGAGGCCGACCATCCGTCGTCACTGGTGGCGAAGTTCGGGATGGACCAGCCGCTCAAGCTCGATTGCGGCGTCGATCTCGCACCGTTCCAGATCGCCTACCAGACCTATGGCGAGCTCAATGCCGACCGCTCCAACGCGATCCTGGTCTGCCACGCGCTGACCGGCGATCAGCATGTCAACAACATCCATCCCGTCACCGGCAAGCCCGGCTGGTGGGAGACCATGGTCGGCATCGGCCGGCCGATCGATCCCGATAAATACTTCATCATCTGCTCCAATGTGATCGGCGGCTGCATGGGCTCGACCGGCCCTGCGTCGCTGAACCCAGCGACCGGCAAGGTGTGGGGACTCGATTTCCCGATCATCACCATCCCCGACATGGTGCGCGCGCAGGCGATGCTGATCGATCGCCTCGGCATCACGACGCTGTTCTGCGTGGTCGGCGGTTCGATGGGTGGCATGCAGGTGCTGCAATGGACCGCGGCCTATCCGGAGCGCGTGTTCTCGACGCTCGCGATCGCCTGCTCGACGCGCCACTCGGCGCAGAACATCGCCTTCCACGAGCTCGGCCGCCAGGCCGTGATGGCCGATCCGGACTGGCGCGGCGGCCGCTATGTCGACGAGGACACCCATCCGCACCGCGGATTGGCCGTGGCGCGGATGGCCGCGCACATCACCTATCTCTCGGACGCCGCGCTGCATCGCAAGTTCGGACGGCGGATGCAGGACCGCGAGCTGCCGACCTTCTCGTTCGACGCGGATTTCCAGGTCGAGAGCTATCTGCGCTACCAGGGCTCGTCCTTTGTCGAGCGCTTCGATGCCAACTCCTATCTCTATCTGACCCGCGCGATGGACTATTTCGACATCGCCGCCGACCACAACGGCGTGCTGGCGAAAGCGTTCACCGGCATCCAGACGCGGTTCTGCGTGGTGTCGTTCACCAGCGACTGGCTGTTTCCGACCGCGGAATCGCGCGCGCTGGTGCATGCGCTGAACGCGTCGAGCGCGCGGGTGTCGTTCGCCGAGATCGAGACCGACAAGGGGCACGACGCCTTTCTGCTCGACGTGCCGGAATTCCTCGAGATCTCCCGCGCTTTCCTGCTGGCCGCAGGCAAGGCGCGCGGATTGAAGGACGACGGCCAGCCATGAGCATGCAGCAGACATTGCCCTTGCCGGGCATCGCGCCGGAGCGGACCGGCGGCTATCGCACCGATCATCTGCTGGTCGCCGACATGGTGCGGCCGGGCTCGCGCGTGCTCGATGTCGGCTGCGGCGATGGCGAGCTGTTGCAGCTGTTGGAGAGCCGCGGCATCGACGGCCGCGGCATCGAGCTGTCGCGCGAGGGCGTCAACGGCTGCGTCGCCAAGGGGCTCGCCGTGGTGCAGGGCGATGCCGACACCGACCTCGTCAACTATCCCGACGATGCGTTCGACTACGTGATCCTGTCGCAGACCTTGCAGGCGACGCGGCAGCCCAAGGTGGTGCTGGAAAATCTGCTGCGGATCGGCCAGCGCGCCATCGTCTCGTTCCCGAATTTCGGGTTCTGGAAGATGCGGCTGCAGCTCCTGATCGGAGGCCACATGCCGCGCACGGAGAATTTGCCGGCGAGCTGGTACGACACCTCGAACATCCATTTCTGCACCATCAAGGATTTCGTGCAGCTCTGCGAAGAGATCAACGTCAAGATGGAGCGCGCGGTGGCGCTCGATCTCTACGGCCGTCCGGTGCCGCTCAACCTGCCGTGGTGGGTGTGGAACATGTTCGGCGAGCAGGGCGTGTTCCTGCTCAGCCGGGGCGGGCAGGGGAAGTGACGTCATGGCGTCATTCCGGGGCACGCGAAGCGTGAACCCGGAATCTCGAGATTCCGGGTTCGATGCTGCGCATCGCCCCGGAATGACAGGACTACACCGGCGCCGCCACCAGCGACCGCGGATCGCGCACCGGCCAGCGGCCGGCCTCGACCAGCGCGATGAAGCGCTCGACCATCTCGTTGAACAGCGCCGGCTCCTCGAGGTTGAGCACGTGACCCGACTTCGGGAAGAACGAGAGACCGGCGGCCGGCAGATGCTGCTTTAGGAACATGCTGGGGGCGATGCAATTGTCGTCCTCGTCGCCGCACAGGATCAGCGCCGGCGTCGCGGCGCGCTTGATCGCGTCGGTCATGGTGTAGATCGAGGGCCTGCCGCCCTGGAAGCTGCGCATCGTGTTGGCCGAGCCCCTGGCGTCGTGGCGGGCGAGCGCGGCGTAGAAGTCGGCGTGGCCGCGCGGATCCTTGACCAGGAACGGAATCCGGCTCGGCGCCTCGCGCGTCACCTTGGCGACCTCGACGGAGCCGATGCTCTCATATTGCTCGGCATTGGCACGGCACTGCGCGCGGAAGGCATCGAGATTCTCGAGGCTCGAGCCGGAGCCGACGGCGGCCAGCGTCATCGACAGCGCGCGCTCCGGCGCATTGAGCGCGATCTGCAACGACGAATAGGAGCCCATCGAGAGCCCGACGAAATGCGCCCTTGCGATGCCGAGATGGTCGAGCACCGCGAGCGCGTCGGTATAGAAGTGCTGGTAGGTGTAGACGTCGGCGCTCGGCGGCACGTCCGACGGCGTGTAGCCGCGCGCCGAATAGGCGATGCAGCGGTGGCCGCGCGCGAAGTAGCGCATCTGCGGCTCCCAATTGGTGTGATCGGCGGCGAACTCGTGCAGGAAGATGATCGAGGTTCCGCTGCCGGCCTCTTCGAAATGGAGGCGGACATGATCTTTCGTCGTGGCGTAGGGCATTGAAATTCTCCTCTCGTTGGCCGCGCCCCCAGATTTGCAGTTAATTTTCAGGGCCGCAATGCGGCAGTTCCGGTTCCTTTCTCGTCATCGAATCATCGCGGAATGACCCAGAAATTGTTCCCGCAACGCCGCATGAAATCTTCCTCGCGCCATCCCGATTTTCAAAACCACCGTCGCGTTCCCCCGGGAACGCGACGGGGAGTTGGGGGGCGTTACAGAGGATCTAGTGAAGTATGGTTCAGTTGCTTGCGTGTCGCCGGTCGCTTCGTGTTTTGGCGCTGGCTCTGTGTTCGCTCACTCTCGCCGTCATCTCCGTTGCTCCGGCATCCGCCCGTCCGCACCACTCACGTCACGCGCATTCGGCCCATGCCGGTCATCACGCGCGTCATTATGCCCGTCATCACTATCGGCACACCGCGCGGCTGTCGCGCGCCGAGCGCCGCGCGCTCGCGCAGCCGGGCGGGATCGTCGAAACCAACGCAGCGCCGTTGCCCGGCAGCGCTGACCCCGTGCCCAACACCGGCGGCGTCAGCGCGGCAGGCGGCTTCGGCTCGTCCGGCATCGTCGCCGAGGCGCGCCGCTATCTCGGCGGTAATCCGACCGACCGCTCCAGCCTGTGGTGCGCGCGCTTCATGAACATGGTGCTGCAGCACACCGGCCATCGCGGCACCGGCTCCGACATGGCGAGCTCGTTCGCCAAATACGGCACGCGCGTTTCGGGACCGCAGGTCGGCGCCATCGCCGTGATGAGCCGCCGCGGCGGCGGCCATGTCGGCATCATCACCGGCGTCGATGCCAAGGGCAATCCGACCATGATCTCGGGCAACAGCGGCCACCGCGTCCGCGAGACGCCGGTCTCGCGCGGCCGGATCTACGCCTATGTGATGCCGACCAACTGACCGGTCGAAAGCGGGGCAGGGCGCGTACGCGCCTTGCCCGGCCTACGACGCGACAGGTCCCTCGGCGGCAATCGTGTCGCCGACGGCGGCGCCGCCATCGCTGATGATCTCGGCATAGATGCCGCATTCATTGTTGCCGAAGCGCTGCATCAGCGTGTTCGGCACCGAGAGGTCGCGCGCGCCGGTATCGGGATCGACATTGACCGCGGCGCAGCGGGTGATGCGCTTCACCACCCTGGCCCGCGCGCTGCCGATCGCGATGGTCTGGTCGAGCAGGCTGGCTTCATGCCAGGCCGGCCAGCCCTCGACATAGAGATTGGCGCGGAAGCGCAGCGGATGGACCGGCGCCTGCACCGTCTCCTCGATCGCCCGCAGGCTCGCCAGATTGATGATCGAGACCACCTTGCGCGGCACGTCGGAGAAACTGTGGCCCGGGCTGACCAGCACCTTGGGCGGTCCCTTGATCTGGCCGGTGTGACGGTCGGCGAAATAGCGCTCGATGGCCGCGCGGCCTTCCGCGGTCTCGAGGTCGCCCTGGGCCACCATCGCGCCATCCCGGCGCAGCGTCAGCACGTGGCTGTCATCGTCGAACTGGGCGCGCAGCGGCGCCAGCCACTCGTCCCGCTGCAGCATCAGGAAATGCGGCTTCGGCAACCACTTCGGCGTCGAGGGATCGAAACCGCTCGGGCCGTTCTCGATCGCATAGCGGCGATCGGAGCGGAGCGTCTCGCCGGCCTTGAGCTCTGCGTGCGGCAGCGACTCGGGCGTGAGGCCCTTGACGGGGTAGCGGTAGATGCCGGTGATCCTGGCGGAGGAGGGCTGTGCGTTGTCCATCCGCTCGCTCTAGCCTGTTTGGCGGGCGAGGAGAACTGCCGGCCGCGGGAAGGTACTAGTCGGCGCGCGCCGCTCCAGGAGCGTCCAGCAGGCGCTGCATGAACACGAGATCGAGCCAGCGGCCGAACTTGCGTCCGACCTCCGGCATCCGGGCGACCTCGACGAAGCCGGCCTGCGCGTGCAGCCGCAGCGAGGCCGGATTGCCGCCGTCGATGCCGGCGATCATGACGTGCTTGCCGAGCGCGGTGGCCGCGGCGATCAGTTCGTCGACGATGATCCGGCCGAGGCCGCGGCCGCGATGATCGGCATGGATATAGACGCTGTGCTCGACGCTGTAGCGGTAGCCCGGAAAGGCCCGGAAATCGCCGAATGTGCCGTAGCCGAGCACCGTCGTCCCCTCGACGGCCACCAGCACCGGATAGCCGAGCGCCTGCCGCGCGTTCATCCAGGCCAGCCGCTCGGCGTCGGAATCCTGCTTCTCCGTCCAGATCGCATTCGAGTTGGCGACCGCCTCATTGAAGATCGCGGTAATCGCCGGGATGTCCTGCTCGGTGGCGGGGCGGATAATCATCGGTGGTTCCTTGACGGGCCTCTTGAACGGACCCCATCGTCTACTATATAAGATGATATGTCAATTATAGAGGACAAGGCCGATGAGGCTCTCGGGCGGCGGGTTCGCGCCGAACGGGAGGGCCGCGGCTGGTCGCTGGCGGATCTCGCCGGGCGGGCCGGCGTGTCCAAGGCCATGCTGAGCAAGATCGAGCGGGCGGAGGCAAGCCCGACGGCGGCGACGCTGTCGCGGATCGCCACCGCCTATGGCCTGACCATGGCCGCGCTGTTCGAGGTTGCCTCACATAGCTCCCGCCTGCAGCGGGCCAAGGATCAGCCGGTCTGGCGCGATCCGAAGGCGGCCTATCTGCGACGGCAGGTGTTCCTGCATCCGGCCAATCCGCTGGAGCTGGTGGAGATCGAGCTGCCCGCGAGGCAGGAGGCCGGCTTCCCCGCCAGCGCCTATCACCTGGTCCGCCAGGTGGTGTGGGTGATCAGCGGCCGCCTCACTTTGATGGAAGGCGCGGAGCGCCACGAGCTCGCTGCGGGCGACCGCGTCGAGCTTGGTCCGCCGTCGGACATCGTCTTCCGTAACGAAACGGCTCAGCCTTGCCGCTACCTTGTCGCCATCGTGCGGCGCTGAGCTTCATCGGGCGAAATCGCAGACTGCGGCTCTTCCGTTTTGGAACCAAGTGCCCACATTTGCGGCAAGCCTGAAAAATGATGGCGACGACCAGAGGCTGGTTGAGGAACGTCAACGCGGCCCGCGGAAACCCAATGAAGATGCCGGAACCATGCCTGAATGGGTGGTGACGGCAGGCCGAGGGAAAACGAATGAACATTGAGAAGTACACCGAGCGCGCGCGCGGATTCATCCAGTCTGCCCAATCGCTCGCAATGCGCGACGGTCACCAGCAGTTCTCGCCGTTGCATCTGTTGAAGGTGCTGCTGGACGACAATGAGGGACTCGCCGGCGGTCTGATCGACCGTGCTGGCGGTAATTCCAGAGCAATACTGAAAGCGACCGAAGAGGCGCTGAACAAGCTGCCGAAGGTCTCGGGCAATGGTGCCGGGCAGGTCTACCTGTCGCCGGAGTTGGCGCGTGCCTTCGATGCGGCGGAAAAGGCTGCCGACAAGGCCGGCGACAGTTTTGTCACCGTCGAGCGGCTGCTGCTCGGGCTCACGCTCGAGAAGGGCAGCGAGGCCGCCTCCATCCTGAGCAAGGGCGGCGTCACGGCGCAGAACCTGAACGCGGCGATCGAAGCGCTGCGCAAGGGCCGCACCGCTGATAGTGCGACCGCCGAGAACGCTTACGACGCGCTGAAGAAATATGCCCGCGACCTGACCCAGGCTGCGCGCGACGGCAAGCTCGACCCGGTGATCGGCCGCGACGAGGAGATCCGCCGTACCATCCAGGTGCTGTCGCGGCGGACCAAGAACAATCCCGTCCTGATCGGTGAGCCCGGCGTCGGCAAGACCGCGATCGTCGAGGGCCTGGCGCTGCGCATCCTCAACGGCGACGTGCCGGAGAGCCTGAAGGACAAGAAGCTGCTGTCGCTCGACATGGGCGCCCTGATCGCCGGCGCGAAATATCGCGGCGAGTTCGAGGAGCGGCTGAAGTCCGTCCTGCAGGAGGTCTCGACCGCCGAGGGCGGCATCATCCTGTTCATCGACGAGATGCACACGCTGATCGGCGCCGGCAAGACCGACGGCGCGATGGACGCGTCCAACCTGTTGAAGCCGGCGCTCGCGCGCGGCGAGCTGCACTGTATCGGTGCGACCACGCTCGACGAGTACCGCAAGCATGTCGAGAAGGATGCGGCGCTGGCCCGCCGGTTCCAGCCGATCTATGTCAGCGAGCCGACGGTCGAGGACACCATCTCGATCCTGCGCGGCCTGAAGGACAAGTACGAGCAGCATCACGGCGTGCGAATCACCGATTCCGCGCTGGTGGCCGCGACCACGCTGTCGAACCGCTACATCACCGACCGCTTCCTGCCCGACAAGGCCATCGACCTGATGGACGAGGCGGCAGCGCGGCTGAAGATGCAGGTCGATTCCAAGCCGGAAGAGCTCGATTCGCTGGATCGCGACATCATCCGGCTGAAGATCGAGCAGGAGGCGCTGAAGAAGGAGAACGATGCCGGCTCCAAGAGCCGCCTGCAGACCCTGGAGAAGGAGCTCGCCGGGTTGGAGGAGCGGTCGACGGCGCTGACGGCGCGCTGGAGCGCGGAGAAGAACAAGCTCTCCAATGCCCAGAAGCTGAAGAGCGAACTCGATGCGCTCCGCGTCGAGCTTGCCAATGCGCAGCGTCGCGGCGAATTCCAGAAGGCGGGCGAGCTGGCCTATGGCCGGATTCCCGAGCTGGAAAAGAAGCTCGCCGATATCGAGGCGCAAGCGAACAGCAAGCCGAACGGCGGCGAGATGATGGAGGAGGCGGTCACCGCCAACCACATCGCGCAGGTCGTCTCGCGCTGGACCGGCGTGCCGGTCGACAAGATGCTCGAGGGCGAGAAGGACAAGCTCCTGAAAATGGAGGACAGTCTCGCCAGGCGTGTCGTCGGCCAGGCCGAAGCCGTGCGTGCGGTGGCCACCGCCGTGCGCCGTGCCCGCGCGGGCCTGCAGGATCCGAACCGGCCGACCGGCTCGTTCATGTTCTTGGGCCCCACCGGCGTCGGCAAGACCGAGCTGACCAAGGCGCTCGCCGCTGACCTGTTCAACGACGAGACCGCGATGGTCCGCCTCGACATGTCCGAGTTCATGGAGAAGCACTCGGTCTCGCGGCTGATCGGCGCGCCTCCCGGCTATGTCGGCTACGATGAGGGCGGTGCGCTGACCGAAGCCGTGCGGCGGCGGCCCTACCAGGTCGTGCTGTTCGACGAGATCGAGAAGGCGCATCCCGACGTCTTCAACGTGCTGTTGCAGGTGCTCGACGATGGCCGCCTGACCGATGGTCAGGGCCGCACCGTCGACTTCCGCAACACGCTGATCATCATGACCTCGAACCTCGGTTCGGAATTCCTGGTGAATCAGCCGGAAGGCGAGGACACCGCGGCGGTCCGCGATCAGGTGATGGGCGTCGTGCGGGCGCATTTCAGGCCGGAATTCCTGAACCGCATCGACGAGATCATCCTGTTCCACCGCCTGCAGAAGAGCGAGATGGGCCGCATCGTCGAGATCCAGTTCGCGCGGCTGACCAAGCTGCTCGAGGATCGCAAGATCGAGCTCACGCTGGACGCCAAGGCGCGGGACTGGCTCGCGGAGAAGGGCTGGGATCCGGCTTACGGCGCCCGCCCGCTGAAGCGGGTGATCCAGCGCAGCGTGCAGGATCCGCTGGCCGAGATGATCCTCGCCGGCGAGGTCAAGGACGGCGATCACGTCGTGATCTCGGAGAAGGGCAACGTGCTGACCTTCAACGGTCAGGTGCCCAAGACCGCCGAGATCGTGCAGTTCGAGGCCCCGGTCTCGAGGCGCAAGCTGAACTGACGGCGCAACACCAGAATCCTCCCCGCAGGTCGCGGGGAGGATCTTCATTTGCGAATCACTCCTGCGGGACGATCGGCGGCGAAGGGCTGGCGGGCTCGTCGTCCTCGGCGGACTCGAGCTCGGAAAGGATATCGACCAGTTCGCGGGCACGGCCGGTGGCCAGCGGCCTGCCGGCATTGATCAGCGGTTCGTCATTGGCGAGCCAGGCCTGCGCCTCGGCAAGCTCGGTGATGGTTGCTCCCGACGCAATGATCCTGGCAATCGTGACGTCGTCGGTGTGGCCGACGGCCTTCAGCACATCGTCGCGGGTGAGCTGGGTCATGGTGCAAATCCTTGTGCATATCTTCGTTGAGCGCAACCAAACCCTCCCCGCCGGCGATCCGCGCCAGCGGGTAGGGATGGATCAGTTCAAGGCCTCAGCTGTGCGTCGTGAGCCGAGGCGGATGCTGGGACATCGCCCAGAGCTCGATCGCCGCAAGGACCGCGACGGCGATGCCGATCACCACGTGCACGGTCGTCGCGGTGGTCATTCCCTGGAAACCCAGGACCCAGGGCGAGACCAGCGCCCAAAGCCCGACGATGAGGTTCAGCCACTCCTCCCAGACGGCGAATGCCGCGAGCGCGGCGATCGCAAGGACCGCCATCGCGAGGCCGACGATGTAGGCGTTGGTGGAAACCGTTCCGGCGTCGAACTTGAACAGCCACGGCGATAGGAAGAGAATCGCGCCGAGGATCAGGTTGGCGACATCGCACAGTTTTGCGTTCGTCCAGTTCTCCATGACACCCTCCATTGGAGGTTTCACTGACGAATCAACTGGATGGTCGCCGTTCGGGTTCCCATCTCACAGGCGAAATCTGATGGAACTGGCGCCCCATCGCATCATCAGCGGTTGGTGATGGCGCGGGTCTGCGACGTGGAACTGGTGGCGTCCGAGACGATTCGCGAGCTGCCGCGGCTGGACATCTGGGCCTCGATCCGGTCGCGCTCCTTCTCGAAGTTCGCCAGCATCGGGCCTTCGAGCGAACGGCCGCGCGGCAGCTTCACGCGCATCGGGTCGACGAATCGGCCGTTGACCAGGATTTCGTAGTGGACGTGCGGGCCGGTCGACTGGCCGGTCGAGCCGACGAAGCCGATCACCTGGCCCTGCCGCACCTTCTTGCCGATCTCCATGCCCTTGGCGAAGGCCGACATGTGACCGTAGGCCGTCTCATAGCCATTGGCATGCTTCATGCGGATATATTTGCCGTAACCGCCCTCGTATCCGACCTTCTCGAGCACGCCGTTGCCGGACGCGAAGATCGGCGTGCCGTAGGCGGTGGCCCAGTCGACGCCGGTGTGCATCTTCACATAGCCGAGGATCGGATGGCGGCGGCCGCCGAAGCCCGAACGCATGATCGCGTTGTTGACCGGCTTGCGCACCAGGAACTTCTTCGCGCTCTTGCCGGTCTCGTCATAGTAGTCGACGAGGCCGTCGTCCGAGCTCTGGAATCGGTAGTATTTCTTGGTTTCGCCGCCCACGGTCAGCGCGGCGTAGAGCACTTCGGTCTTTTCGGTGCTGGTGACGCCCTCGTCCTCGCCGGCAAAGAACACGTCGAACGAGTCGCCGGGCTGGACCTTGCGCTGGAAATCGACGTCATAGGAGTAGATCTTGACCATGTCTTCGATGACGGTCGGCGGCACCTTGTTGCGCAGCGCGGTCTCGTAAATGCTCTGATAGAGCCGCACGCCGCTGCCATCATCCTCGTCATCGTCGCTGGAATTGTCGGCGGTCTCGGTGACGGTGTTCATGCTCTGCACGTCGACGGCAACGTATTTGCCGAGATCGGACAGCGCAGCGACGGCCTCGATAATGGATTCGTTGGCGACGATCACGCGATAGGGCTGCAGCCTGACATTCGGTCCGGGAGCGGCCGGCGCCATCAGGATTCGTACCTTCTGGCCTTCCTTCAGGCCGCCCTCGCGGCCGCGCGGACCGAGCGTTGCGGCGATCGCCTTCGCCTCGTCGGGCGTTGCGCCCTGATCGCGCAGGATCGAAGTGATGCTGTCGCCCTTCTTGACGAGGTGAACCCGTTCGCCGACCGGATTGCCGCCGGTGACCTGCTCTTTGGTCTTCGGCAGCAGGGTGACGTTTTCCGGCACCACGCGGGTCTCGAAGCCGGCATAGGGATCGGAGGTGTTGCCCTCGGTGGCGTAGGCCATCCTCATATCGGGACCGGCGCCACTCGCGTCAGCTGCGGCGTTGGCGAGTGAAGCGTAGCGCACCGAGCCGCCGGAGCCGCGCCAGTTGGCGGCGTCGCGGACTCGCATCAGCACGTCGTCGAGCGCGACGACGGCCGCGAGCTTGGCCTTCGGCAGTACGGAGCCGAGATCCTTGGTGACGAACGAGACCTCGGCGTCGGGCTCAGCCGCGGCATTCGGATCCTCGGCCGCCGCCGGCGTGTCGGAGCCGACATCGGTCAGCAGACGCTGCGCGTTGAATGCCGGTATTTTGGCCGACAGATCGCTCGTGGTCATCGAGAGATTGCCGGAAATGCGGATGAAGGGCCGCACCCGCATCACGTCGCGATTGCCGACGCGGGTCACGGTCGACACGCGCACCAGGCTGCGGGAAGCGGAGGATTCGCTGGGCGGCGGCAGGCGGTCGCCCTTGTGCAGGCTGACGACGCGATCATTGCCGGTGAACGCGCCGCGCAGCGCGCCTTCGACGCGCTCCGGCACCTTGGCGAAGGTCATCTCGCCGTCGAGCGACGCAAAAACGGCGCCGCCGATCAGGGCCGCGCCACATAGACCAGTCAAAATGGTGCCGCTGAACCATTGAACGGAGACACGGCGGCGATCGATCACCGCAGCCTCGGTGCCGTCGACCGAAAGCGGCGGTTCGTGACCGAGATCAATCATCCCGGTCTCGCGCCCAATGCCGCTTCCGCGTGACGCCCGTTGGCTCAACCCTGCATCCCCCCAAATTCCAGCAACTGCGATCGACCTTTGCTCGTCCTTGTCCCCACCTTGATCCCGTGACGAGGAATCTCGGCAGTGTGGCGAGCCACACGCATCGAATTCGAGAAGCCGATGGCCATTAGCTAGCCGCGATCTCGAACGTCAATGGTGTGCAGATCTCTCGATGTTGCTCGACCGCGAAGGAGAAGAGGCGACGGGTTCTTGGAGAAAATCGCCTGGTCCCCCAGAAAAACCACCCGTGCCCCCACAGGTTACGAGCGGTTCAATGCATTCGTTATAGCCAGAACGTCGCAGGATTGTGGCTCAAGTGCGGCATTTGAGGTGGAAAAGCTGCCCTGAAAGCAGGTCGATGCCCGCCGCCCGGCCCGGGGGCGGTTGGAACCCATTTTGGAGAGCCTCGCGGGCTCCTCGGCGACAAACTTTTTTTGAAGTTTTTTGCGGTGAGGGCTGGGTGACGAATTTTTACCTCCGACCTAAGCCACGGAAAGCACGAGAATTTCTTCGCACTGCACAAGCGATTTGGGCGTGCGACGATTTGTTGACAATGGCCGTTGACAATCCCGAGGGGTGGGGACTATAAACCAACCACTGAGCGCGGCGCCGCCGGGTCACTGACCAAGGCGAGCGAACGCGCCTCTGATGCTCCTCACTTAGATGAGTGACACAACAACCGACATCAATCGGTTGGGGTTCATCGTCGGTCGGTGAAGGGTAGAACCACCCTCTAAGGGTGTGGGATCGCCGGATCCCGGGCTGTTTGACAAGTAAAGATGAAGAAAGAGAAACGTGGACGGCGGAGTCCTTGCGTCTCTCGGAATACTTGAAAGCTTCGGCTTTCGACTTTCTGAGGGTGGACGAAAGACTTCGGCGGTACACGTTTTAAAGGTTACACCATCGCTGCACACGATGTGAATCGTCAGCAGCTTACCGGTTTCGGCCGGTGAAGAATGGTGGGACCTCGTCAAACGTTGTGATCAGCCGGTTCAAAGTTCAAGTCCAACTTGAGAGTTTGATCCTGGCTCAGAGCGAACGCTGGCGGCAGGCTTAACACATGCAAGTCGAGCGGGCATAGCAATATGTCAGCGGCAGACGGGTGAGTAACGCGTGGGAACGTACCTTTTGGTTCGGAACAACTGAGGGAAACTTCAGCTAATACCGGATAAGCCCTTACGGGGAAAGATTTATCGCCGAAAGATCGGCCCGCGTCTGATTAGCTAGTTGGTGAGGTAATGGCTCACCAAGGCGACGATCAGTAGCTGGTCTGAGAGGATGATCAGCCACATTGGGACTGAGACACGGCCCAAACTCCTACGGGAGGCAGCAGTGGGGAATATTGGACAATGGGCGCAAGCCTGATCCAGCCATGCCGCGTGAGTGATGAAGGCCCTAGGGTTGTAAAGCTCTTTTGTGCGGGAAGATAATGACGGTACCGCAAGAATAAGCCCCGGCTAACTTCGTGCCAGCAGCCGCGGTAATACGAAGGGGGCTAGCGTTGCTCGGAATCACTGGGCGTAAAGGGTGCGTAGGCGGGTCTTTAAGTCAGGGGTGAAATCCTGGAGCTCAACTCCAGAACTGCCTTTGATACTGAAGATCTTGAGTTCGGGAGAGGTGAGTGGAACTGCGAGTGTAGAGGTGAAATTCGTAGATATTCGCAAGAACACCAGTGGCGAAGGCGGCTCACTGGCCCGATACTGACGCTGAGGCACGAAAGCGTGGGGAGCAAACAGGATTAGATACCCTGGTAGTCCACGCCGTAAACGATGAATGCCAGCCGTTAGTGGGTTTACTCACTAGTGGCGCAGCTAACGCTTTAAGCATTCCGCCTGGGGAGTACGGTCGCAAGATTAAAACTCAAAGGAATTGACGGGGGCCCGCACAAGCGGTGGAGCATGTGGTTTAATTCGACGCAACGCGCAGAACCTTACCAGCCCTTGACATCCCGGTCGCGGACTCCAGAGACGGAGTTCTTCAGTTCGGCTGGACCGGAGACAGGTGCTGCATGGCTGTCGTCAGCTCGTGTCGTGAGATGTTGGGTTAAGTCCCGCAACGAGCGCAACCCCCGTCCTTAGTTGCTACCATTTAGTTGAGCACTCTAAGGAGACTGCCGGTGATAAGCCGCGAGGAAGGTGGGGATGACGTCAAGTCCTCATGGCCCTTACGGGCTGGGCTACACACGTGCTACAATGGCGGTGACAATGGGATGCTAAGGGGCGACCCTTCGCAAATCTCAAAAAGCCGTCTCAGTTCGGATTGGGCTCTGCAACTCGAGCCCATGAAGTTGGAATCGCTAGTAATCGTGGATCAGCACGCCACGGTGAATACGTTCCCGGGCCTTGTACACACCGCCCGTCACACCATGGGAGTTGGTTTTACCTGAAGACGGTGCGCTAACCCGCAAGGGAGGCAGCCGGCCACGGTAGGGTCAGCGACTGGGGTGAAGTCGTAACAAGGTAGCCGTAGGGGAACCTGCGGCTGGATCACCTCCTTTCTAAGGATGGTTCTTCAGCGAGCTCACGCTCACTATCGAACCGTTTTAGAAACATTCAGGGGCCAACAGTTTCAGGATTGTTGAGCTCCATTGGCGGGATTTCGCCGTCTTCGTTTCTCTTTCTTCGCGGACGAACACGCGCCAGGGGCTGAGCGCTGTGCGGTGCATCGACTTCAGGTCGGGTGCGCGCCGGCATGTCTCTCGTGTTAGGGGCTTGTAGCTCAGTTGGTTAGAGCGCGCGCTTGATAAGCGTGAGGTCGGAAGTTCAAGTCTTCCCAGGCCCACCATTTTGATCGAGTGCGGAGCATTCGTCTTCTGGTACGGGGCCATAGCTCAGCTGGGAGAGCGCGTGCTTTGCAAGCATGAGGTCGTCGGTTCGATCCCGTCTGGCTCCACCAGATGGAATTGAAGCTCGAGAATGCCTCGTTCAATCGTTCGCGAAACATCACTTCGCACTCATTGGTCCGGATGGACGGTGACGTGCGTGTTTTCTGACATCGTAAAGAGGAGATCGATCCGAGTTTGGATCTGCGAAGCAATTCGCGGGTACCATTCATAATCTCCAGATCGTTTTCGGCGCTCGCGCATCGACTCATCGCAAGATGAGTGAGATGAGCGAGTTGTAAAACGATCTTTTTAGCGAAGCTTGACCGCCTCGCTATCGGGCCGATCTTACGAAGCAAGCTGGTCTTTCTAGTCAATGTCCGGCTGCGCAATCGCATTCATCGAGGATGCGTGCCTGGGACTTCGGTCCTCGGGCAGTTGTGCGGACAACATTCTGCCGAGTGTGTGGACATTGATAATGAGAGCAATCAAGTGCCTTAAGGGTGTTCGGTGGATGCCTTGGCGCTGAGAGGCGATGAAGGACGTGCTACGCTGCGATAAGCCGTGGGGAGCTGCGAAGAAGCTTTGATCCGCGGATTTCCGAATGGGGAAACCCACCTTCGATAGCCGGAACTCCAAGACCTTGTGTGTTGGGGTTCGACCAGAAATGCGAGAAATCAAACCGCGAGGTTTTGGATTTCCGGTTATCAAGAGAAGGTATGAGACCTCCGAATAAAATAGGAGGTTTTAAGCAAACCCAGGGAACTGAAACATCTAAGTACCTGGAGGAAAGGACATCAATCGAGACTCCGTTAGTAGTGGCGAGCGAACGCGGACCAGGCCAGTGATACATCAAAGACAATCGGAACCTGTCAGGAAAGCAGGGCCTCAGAGGGTGATAGCCCCGTACGAGTAATGCGATGATGTATCCACGAGTAAGGCGGGACACGTGTAATCCTGTCTGAACACGGGGGGACCACCCTCCAAGCCTAAGTACTCCTCAGCGACCGATAGTGAACCAGTACCGTGAGGGAAAGGTGAAAAGCACCCCGACGAGGGGAGTGAAATAGACCTGAAACCGGACACCTACAAACAGACGGAGCCCAAGATACGTTCTGGGTGACGTCGTACCTTTTGTATTATGGGCCAGCGACTTAATTTAACGAGCAAGCTTAAGCCGATAGGCGAAGGCGTAGCGAAAGCGAGTCTGAATAGGGCGTCAAGTTCGTTGTATTAGACCCGAAACCTAGTGATCTAGCCATGAGCAGGTTGAAGGTGAGGTAACACTCACTGGAGGACCGAACGGGTGTCTGTTGAAAAAGACTCCGATG